>JAQNCU010000067.1 GCA_029077775.1 Acidocella sp.
TCCCTGACCTGACCGTCCCGCCCCGGGCCATCGGCGGTTTCCACCAGGGCTTCGGCGATCCGTTCAAAGTCGCGGACAGGCACTTCCTCCGACAGGAGCCCCTGCAGCACCTGGCGGATCAGGCCAACGGGAAGATTGGTCCGCAGATCCTCGGCCAGCCGGGGTGTGGTCTCAGCAAGGCGGGAGATCAGCCCCTCGACCTGCGGACGGCCGAGCAATTCAGCGCCGTTGCGCTTCAGGATTTCGGCGAAATGGGTGGCGATGGCCGATGGCGCGTCCACCACGGTATAGCCCATGTCCTCGGCGGTCGGGATCGCGCTTTGCGGGATCCAGCTCGCGGACTGGCCGAAAGCGGGGTCTTTGACCGGACGGCCGACGGTTAGAGGTTCGGTGACCATGGGGCCCTCGATTGCCAGCCACTGGCCGGGCCAAGCCTCGCCGCCGCCAATGGCCGCACCGCGTAGGGTAAAGCGATAGCCATGCGCCGGGAGCTCCGAGGAATCCCGGATATGCACGGCGGGCACCAGAAAGCCCATGGCGCGGCCATAACGCTGGCGCACGGCGGTCAGGCGGTTGAGCAGACGCCCCTCACCCGGGCCGACCAGCGGCGCCAGTGCGAAGCCAATATTCATGCCCAGCGGGTCCACGCCGGTGACATCGATAAGGGAGTCGGCTTTGACCTCTGCCGGGCCAGCACCGGCGGGCGGGGTGCCCGCTGCGATGGCGGCGTCCTCAGCGATGGCCGCGCGTGACAGCCGCCAGGCCGAGATGCCGAGTGCTGCCGCCAGGATGAGGAACGGGATATGCGCCATTTGCGGCACCAGCCCGATGGCCCCCATGATCGCCGCGGCAATGGCCAGTGCCTGCGGATAACGCGCCAACTGGGATTTGATCTGCTGGCCGATATCCTCGCCTGTGGCCACGCGGGTTACGACCAGACCGGCGGCGACCGAGATGGTGAGCGAGGGGATCTGCGCTGCGAGACCGTCACCCACGGTCAGCAGCGTGAAGGTGCGGGCGGCGTCTGCCAAAGGCAGGCCATCCTGCAGCGTGCCGATGACCAAGCCGCCCAGCATGTTCACCACCAGGATGATCATGGCGGCGACGACATCGCCGCGAACGAATTTGCTGGCACCATCCATCGCGCCGAAAAAATCCGCCTCACGGCGCAGCGCGTCGCGCCGGCGTTCAGCGGCTTGCGGCGAGAGGATGCCCGCGTTGATCTCGGCGTCGATCGCCATTTGGCGGCCCGGCAATGAATCCAGCATGAAGCGCGCCGAGACCTCGGCGACGCGGCTGGCGCCTTTTGTCACGACCACGAAATTGATGATGATGAGGATGACGAAAATGATACCGCCGACGACGTAATTGCCGCCGACCGCGAATTCACCGAAGGATTCGATAACGCGCCCGGCGGCGCCGGGGCCCGTGAAGCCGTTCAGAAGAATGGCCCGCGCGGTGGCGACGTTCAGCGCCAGACGCATCAGCGTGGTGGCAAGCAGGACCGAGGGAAAGGACGAGAATTCCGACGGTGAAGGGATGTAAAGGCTGGCGCCGAGGATCACGAGACCTGCGGAGATGTTGAGCGCGAAGAGAAACGAGATCGCGGCTGGCGGCAGTGGCACCACCAGCATCACCAGCACCAACAGAATGACGATGGGGCCGGAGAGCTGGGTGGCGCTGAGGGCGCCGGGGCGGCCCATGGTGGCGGCGTCAGCCATGCAGCAGCCCCGGGATGGCGAGCAATAGCCGGGTGGTGAAATGCTCGACCCCGCCGATCATCAACGGACCCGCGGCACCGGTGAGCAGCGCCATGCCGGTTAGCTTCAACACGAACGGGATCGAGGCTTCACGCACCTGCGTCGCGGTTTGCAAAACGCCCGCCGCGAGGCCGATGATCAGCATGACCAGCAGCACGGGCCCGGCAAGTTCGGCAAAGGCTATCCATGCATCCAAGGAAATTGCCGATGCGGTCATGCCGCATCTTCATTGTCGGCCAGGGCGTCATCGGCCAGCGCCGTGACACGGATCCCGTAACGGTCGTTGGTGACCGCGACGACCTCACCGAAGGCCAGCTTCTGGCCATTCGCGAAGATGGTGAGCGGCTCGCCGACCATCTGCTCCAGCACGACGATCTGCCCGTGGCGAAGCTGCCGCAGGTCTTTGACCGTGATTTGGGTGCGGCCCAGCTCCACCGTGAGACCGACCTGCACCCGGTCAAGAAGATGCCGCGCAGACAGCGCCAGATGTCCGCGCGGCAATGCCTGCAGACGCTCAAGCTCGACCCGTTCCGCGGCGCGGCCGGAGTTGCTGGATTGGGTCTGGTCGGTCTGATCTGGTCTTTGGTTGAGTTTATCGTCGGCTCGCTGATCCGTTTTTTGGTCTGACATCGCATCGTCTCCTGAAATTTTGTGCTGATCGGGGGCAGGCGGGTCCCTGGCGATCACGCGGCAGCAGATTTGGCCGTCGGTCTGCCCGTAATCAGCGCGGAACAGATCAACCCCACCGGCCACGGCGATCACCTCGGAGCCGAGACAAAAGGGCAGCACCATGCCAGGGGCCAACGCGTCAAACACCGCGAGTGGGACGCTGGCGCGCACAAGATCAAAAGACAGGGTCACCGGGGTCGTTTCGGTGAGAGACTCGATTGCGGTGATCCATCCGGCATCGGTGCCATGCTGGCCGAGCAGACCAGATTGACCGGCGACTTTGACCTCCAGCGGTTCAAACCCGGCATAGGGCGCGATGATTTTGATGGTGCCTGACCCCAGGGCGGAATCAAAAATGCCGGTGACGACGATCATCCAATCCTGACCATCGGCAATAGCCAACATACCGGTGGCACTTTCATAGGCGATCGGCTTTAATGATAAATGGACCAGGCTGCTGAGCGATTCCGCAAGCGTGGTCAATGAGAGATCGATCATTTGTTTGGCGATGCGGGTTTCCATGACGGATAACTCATAGCGTTCAAACGGATGCGGCGCGGTGGCACCGCAGATTGCGTCCACCACCGCGCCGATAAGGTCGCCGTCGACCACCAGCAGCATCCGGCCACGTAGCGGGGCGAGTTCCGCGACGCCGGCGAGCATGACATCCGGAAGCGAGGACATGGCCGATTCATGGCTCATGACGCCATTGATGCAGCTTAATAGCTGGACCGAGCTGCGTGTCCGCTGAAACAAGGCGAAGGCGATCTGGCGCATGAAGCGGTCCGACAGCGTTTCCATAAGCAGGGAGCGCAGCTGCGGCGCACGCATCGAGTCCAGCAGGTCGAGCGGCTCGGCATCGGTGATATCATCAAGCATACGCGCTTAGACCCTTCGGCCGGCCGGGTTGCGTGCGGGGTGTTGATTGCTGCGGCTGGTCCTGCGGCGTGACGGGCTGGTTGGCGGACTGGCCCGAGGATTGGCCGAAGGATTGGCCAGAGGGTTGGCCGCCATATTGCCCCGCCAATTGGCCGCCGATCTGCGCGTCGCCGAGTGCCAACCCGGCATTTGCCATCGCGTGGCGCAGGCCGTCCATGCCGGTTGCCAGCATTTGCGCGGTCTGTGCGATAGCGGGCACGAACAGCAGATTGACCTGCCCCGATTGTCCGAGACCGAGATGGACCGCGAGTGTGCCAAGACCCGGGGGGTCCAGCCGCAGGATGATGCTGTTTTGCCCGCTATGATGCAGGGCGGTGACTGCGGCGGCGAGCGATGCCGGTGCGAGGGTGACGGGGGGCGCGTTTTGCGAAGATGGCTGGCTGTTAATGGGGGTGCTGGTGACGGGGGAGCTGGTGATGGTGGCATTCGTGATCAAGGAGCCAGCGCCGGTGGGGGTGCCCATGGGCGTGGATGCAAGGGACAAGATGGGCGCTGCGTGACCAGCGGTGATGGCGGATACTGCCGTTGATGGGCTGGATGCTGCCGTGGTCTCCCGCCGGGTGAGGCGCGCGGTAATGGCGCCTTGTGTGCTGTTGTTTAGGTCGTTGTTTACGTCGTTGTTGAGGCTATTGTTGGGGCCATGGTCGGTGCCATGGGTGGTGGCGGTTGCGGAGACCGTGAGGGTCAAAGCGGCAGCGCCGGCCGGCGCTGATATTGTGGGAGATGTGGGTACCGGGGTGGGTACCGGGGGGGGTACTGGGGTGGGTACTGGGGCGGGTGCCGGGTGTGCGGTGATGCCCGTGGCCGCGATATGCCCGCTTATCGATGGCGTGATCGTCTGGGAGGCTTTTGATGATTGCGATGCCGCCGCATCCCGCGATACCGCGTGCGCGGCCATGTCATTGACCGCTCCCGTGGTGGCGGCGTTCATGGCCACGCCGCCGGTTGTGTCAGGCGCTGGCGGAGCGGGATTTTCACCTGGGGCCAATGACCGCGTGTTTTCGCTGGAGGTTTGGGTGCCAGTCGGCGGCCCGTGGTCGGTGTGCGCGGAAGCGCGCGGCGTTACATCAGGATGATTGGTTGCGGACCGGGCGGATGCAGCCTGGACCGGGACGGTGGGGCTGCCTGATATAGCCGGGCTGCCAATTTTGCCTGCGCCCGCATGTGGCGGGGCTGGTTGCCCCGCCACACCCAGCAGCATTGAGGCAAAAGGGCTTAGCGCCGTGGGGTCAATGCGTTTATGGTCAAAGGCTGGTGGCGACGAGTGTGTTGAGGGTGCAAGGTGCGACGAAATTGTGGTTGCGTCAGATTTTGGGTTGACGGTCGCTTCACTGTCGGGCGCGCCAAGCACCAGGGCGGCAGGAATTTTGGTGGCTTTGTCATCGCGCGCGATTTGTGCGTCGCGCGCATCGAATTGGGCAGTCTCGGCGGCTGTGTTGATGTGCGCTTCGATGGCAGCCTTGCGGGCATCGGCCACGGCGGCGGACCAGATGGTGTCGGGTTTTGTGGCACTTGGTGCCGTGACGCTCTGCGATGATGCGTCGGGCGGCGACATGCTTGGTGATGCCATGCCGAATGATACCGTACCGGACGATGAAAGGCTTGCCGATGGCGGCGTTTGTGCGGGTGCTTGTTGCAGCACTGTGTTCACAGATAAGGTTGTGTTGCTGATTGAAGGCATCAGACCATCTCCTCGGTTGAGCTGATCGAGATGCGCCCCTCGCTGGCAAGACGCAGGGCGACCTCGACAATTTCGCCTTGCGCGATGAGTGCATCTGCGCGCCGCATCGGCGGGCCGCTGCGCAATTCTTCCTTGAGGATCTCGACCTGCCGAGCCGAAAGATTCTGAAAAAACTTACCGCGCAACGTGTCGTCGACCACCCGCAGGGCCGGGGCCAGGCGATCTGCGGGAACCTCACGCAGCATTATTTGCAAGGAGCGATCCGGCAGTTTGATGAGATCGGAGAATGTAAACAGGTTTTCACGGATTTTTTCGGCCGTCGTGGCGTCCCGTGCGTCGATGGCACTTAGCACCATCTCTGACATCCCGATTTGTAAATGGTTCAATATTTCTGCGGTCTGCTTCGCGCCACCGAGATTGGCGACGCGCCGTGCGTCCCCGGCGGAGTTGCTCATGACCTCCTCCAGCATCTCCCGCAGCTCAACCACCGCTCCGGGAGAGACGACATCGAGTGTCGAGAAGCGATACAAAGCCTCCGCCGCCAGGCTCTCGGGCAGGAAGGCGAGTAACGAGGCGCCGATTTCATGTGAAATATGCGCCAGAAGAAGGGCGATGGTCTGCGGCCGCTCATGCTCCATCTGCATCGCGAGGCTGCGCGCATCAGCATTGGGCGGGAGATAGAAGGTAGATTTCCTTTCGCTTCGCGCCAGCCGGTCGAGAATTTCCCGTGCCTGCGTCTCACCCAAAGCAGTGACCAGAACGCGGTTGAGAAATTTCATGCCATCACCGCCGACGCCGGTGACCCCAAGGTCATTGGCAAAGGCGATCATTACATCCTCACGCTGGGCGGGCGCCATGGGTCTTAGGCTGGTCATGGCCGCGGAAATCCGGGCGACAGCGGTTTCGTCCATCTCGCGCAGCACCGCGGCGGCGGTATCCTCGCCAAGTTCCCGCAGAACCATGGCGGCACGCTCAGACCCTGAGAGCTGTGGCGCGGCGATTTGCTTCACGGTCTCATTCATGGTCTTCGGCCCAGTTCTGCAAAAGCTTGGCAACGCCTGCGATATTCCCGCTGGCGGCATCCCGAAGCTCGCCGAAATCACGCGGCGGCAAAACCATCGGCATCGGCCTTTGCGGTGGCGGGAGCAGAGATTGGATATTAATTCCCGCCAGGCGCCGCCCGGCCGGTACGGCAAGACCGAACAACAAAGCCGCCGCCGCCAATAATTCAAGCAACGCATGGGTGAGCGGATTTACCGCCTGGAGGATGGAGCCCGAGACCACGGCGCTGGGCTGCATATGGAAATTTGCCGAGACAACGGTGACATTGACCTGCGGATAGGCGAAAGCCCCCGCGATGACGGATTTCACCTGCGCCTGGGTCACACCGTTCATTGCCGCCTGATTAAGTACGACCGAGACGGCGAGCGATTTAACATGCCAATCCGGGTCTGTGATATCGGCATCGCTTTGGTCGGTCACGAAACGCTGATCGAGGTTGCTGGTATTCTGCGTGGGACCCGCGGGCGCGGGCGTTTGCTTGACAGCACTCGCGCCGGCCCCGGCGGCGGGTGGGGTGGCGGTGCTGGCCGAGGTCGGTGCCGGGGGTTCGTTTGACAAAGCGCCGGGAATGCCGATGGCCAGGGGTGGCGTACCCCATTGGGTGGACAGGGCGCTGGTCTGGTGCGCGACGAGATGCGTGGGACCATAAGATATCTGGTGAATATGTTCCCGCGTGAAATCTATGTCAGCGGAGATATCCGTTTGAAAATTTCCAGCACCCACAAGCGGGGTCAGTAATCCATCCAGCCGTGCGCGGGCGCTCGCCTCGACTTCGGCAACCGTGGACATCTGCGTGCCGATGGCCATGGCGTTACCCGTTGGGTAAACGGCAATTCCCGCCGTTGTTTCAACCGTGACCTGCGCGGCGCTGAGGCCGGGCACCGCACCGGCAACAAGATTGGCGATTGCCGGGCCTTGGGTCTGCGCGCTGGTGGCATCGGCGTCGATCACGACCGAGGCTGTTGGCTTTGGTTGATCGCCAAGGAACGGCGTTTCCCGGGGGATGGCGAGAAACACGTCGGCGCTGCGGATCCCCGCCATGCTCTGGATGGATTGTTGCAAGGATAGTTCGAGCGCCTGCATTGCCATTGTTGACTGGGCAAGATCAGAGGCGGTCATGGGGGCGGTTTCAAGCCTGTCCCAGGCGGCCGTAACGTCAGAGCCTGGCACCTGCGCTGTGCCCAATTGCAGCCGCGCCTGTGCCAGTGATGGGGCTGGCACCAGGATCAGGTTGCCTGCCTCTTGCAACTGATAGGGGATCCCGAGTTTTTGCAGGGCGGCGATGACCTTGCCGCCATCGGCGGGCGACAGGCCCTCATCAAGCACGGCATAAGGCGGGCCCGACATTTCAAGCCACAAAGCCGCCCCGAGCGAAAGCAGGATGACCGCCCCGGCCAGCCAAAGCGACTTTGGCAGCCGGGAGGCCTGATCACGGAACTGCGCTAGATATGCACGCCAGGCCAGCATCAGAACTGCATGTTCATGATGGATTGATAGGCTGTAACGATCTCGTTACGGACAGCCACCGTGGCGTTCCAGGCAATTTCAGCATGGTCGCTTGCCACCAGCGCGCGGCTGAGCGTGGCACCGGGCTGGCCCGTGGCAAACCCGGTCTCGGCGGTGGCGGCGTTGGCCTGTGTGCTGCTAACATTTTGTAAGGCGTTATTCACCAGATCCATGAAGCCGCCAGCAGGCGAAGTGGAGGGCAGCGACGCTACGGTCCCCGATGCCCCGACAGGTGACAGAATTCCTAACATTTGATCGTTCCAGTCATCGCTTAAAGTTAAACACTCAATGCTTAAAAATCAGAAAATTTAACGTAAAGGGGCAGAGGCTTGGGGATGGCGTGCTGCATAGGGGGATAGCAAGGGGGAGCTAATGGAAGATTAAAAAGATGCGCTGAAGGAGGAAAACTTAATTCAACGCGCACGAATAAAGCGATGTTTCGACATTGACCGACAAACAAAAAAAGACACCATGGAAATGGAATTTTTATTTTTATACATAACAAATGGGGAGCTGCACTGTTATGGGAGTTTCATATGAACGATTTTCACATATTTTGTTTCAAATCCTGACATGCCCTTTGTAACACACAAGCACCACGCGCAGAGCCTGTCTGCGCAGATGAGCGGACATGATACAACGCACGCATGCGCCGCACCTGATGCGGCTTTGCGCGCGGCGATGTTTGAAAGCATGTCCGCACCTGGCGCCCAGGCTCCGGCGGAGAGGCTTTCCACTTTATTACAAAGTGAACAGGCGGCCGTGCGCGGCGCTGCCATCGCGGCCCTTCAACTGATGGGTGAGGACGCACGCGAGGCTGTCGATGCAATATTATCACATCCCGACGTTGACCTGCGGTTATTGGGTGTGGAAGTCATGCGGGCCTGGCCGACGAGATCGGCGATGCCGCGGCTGGAAAGACTCCTCAACGATGATCAGCATGTGAATGTCTGTCTTGCAGCGCTTGATGTGGCGGCTGTTCTCGGCGCGCCGGTCTTGCTGCCCGCGATGGGCCGGGTACGAGACCGTTTTTCGGATAACGATATTCTGTGTTTTGCCGAGGAACAGGCCCGCTTTCGTATTCTGGCCCGTCGAACCTGAAAATGTCAGGACAATTGCTGTGATGCCAGGGTGGTATTTCGGCCGGGACATTGATCTTAACTGAGCCTCAATGATTAGTCTGCCAGGATAGGGAACGCCGACTAAAAATCAGCCGAATGGAGAGTTCTTAAATGCCGATGATCCTCGTTCTCGACGACTCTCCCACAATGGTGATGAGCTTGTCGCATATCCTGAAAGGAGCCGGGTATGAAGTCGAAACCGGCATGAACGGCCGCGAGGGCATCACCAAGCTCACGGATGGCGCGAAGCCTTCTGTTATACTGACCGACCTCAACATGCCTGAGCTGGACGGGATCGGGTTCATAAAGGAAGCGCGGCGCCTTGCCGCTGTGCGCTTCACGCCGATTATTGTGTTGACCACCGAATCTGGTGGCCGAAAACGTGACGAGGCACGCGCCGCGGGAGCGTCTGGCTGGCTCACCAAGCCTGCGGAGCCAAACCAGCTTTTGTCTGTGGTCAAACAACTCTGCCCTGCTAAATAGTGGAGATTAGATGATGAGTGCCACGAGAGATGCTGATGAACGGATTGTCTGTGCAATTTTAGCCGAGCAGGTCGCCGCTCTTCGCGACCGAATGGATGGTGGGGCGAGCTTTGAGCTGCTTTGGCGCACCACGGCGCTGCTCTCCTGGGTGTCTGGATTGTTGAATGACCTATCCAAAAACAGCCATAATATAAATCCTGTACTGGTGCGCGAGAATATCGAGGCAATCGCGAAGATTGCTGAAATTCGTCATGGGCTTGATGAACTCGCGTTCTCGCAGGCGCAGAAGCAGGATTTCGCCAGGCAAATCGCTGATTGTGTCGTGACGGCGTTAGAGCGTATGTCTGTTGCTGAAATGCAAGGACACGACGAATTTTCTCTCGACGATTTATCAAAGCTTTATGTCAGCGACGATCAGCGCCGTCTGCATGAGAGCGTGTTGCGTCGTATTGGGACCTGAACCGATGGCTCCGATGTCGGTTGTGAGGACGACGTCGACACCAGCCGGCGGTTGTTTCCTGAGGATACTAAACTTACAAATATCCGCTTTTAGCGGATCATAATGTTTGATGTTTTTGAGCCGCCTTTGGGGACCTATGGTCCCTGAGGGCGGGTTATGCCATGCATCTCAGGTTTTGATGGTAAGATATAACAAAAAGATATGATTTGGCGCTGTGTGAATTTGGGTTCTGGTTGTGCTCAGATTTACGGTTATTTAAGTTTGGTCTGCTAATTGTTCAAAAGAAACCAAAAGGTGGTGGACATGCAGATTGGATTTCTGAATTTATATGGCGGTATCCTTGAGGTACGAGACGCGCGCGCAAGCTTGATCGCGAATAACATCGCGAACGCTGACACGCCGAATTATAAAGCCGTGGATTTGCCGTTCGATGCCGCACTCGCGGCGCAGCTTGGGGGCACGCCAGATCGTGGGTCTGCCGCGGGTCAGGTACAATATCGCGCGGATGGCACTGTGGGGCTGAATGGCAACGACGTGTCGCTCGATTCTGAGCGCGTGGAAGCGGCGGCGAACGGTGAGGAGATCCAGGGGGCGGCGACATTTTTGCATCAATCGACGGCCGATCTGCTGACCGCGCTCAGGCCGAATCCGGGGGGAATTTAAATGAGCAGCGGTGATATTTTCAGCATTGTCGGCAGCGCGCTGGATGCGCAGAACGCGCGCATGGGGGCCATTGCCTCGAACCTTGCCAACGTGAATTCGATAGCGCCACCGGGCGGGCTTCCGTACCGCGCGCATGAGGTGGTTTTTGAGGCCGCACCTGTCGCGGGCGGCGGCGCGAATGCCGCCGGACCGGGAAGCCCCGATCTTGGTGTGAATGTCGTGGAGACCGTGCAGAGCAATGCCGCACCGGTGCGAACCTATGATCCGGGTAATCCGAACGCCGATGCGCAAGGCTATGTCACCGAATCAAACGTCTCGCAGGTCGGCCAGATGGTCGATTTGATCGACAGTTCGACCAGCTATGCAGCCTCGATCGCGATGCTGGAACAGGCGAGCCGGATTGATCAGCAATTACTCTCCAGCTTTCAGGTGGCATGATGACAAATCTCAGCGTATCCAGCCCCGCGACGGCGAATGCTGTCGCGGCCTCGACAACAGCCAGCGCACCGCCATCGCCAACGCGCTCTGACGCGCCGGGCGGGTGTCCTGCTGCCGCTGTCCTATTCCCGCCCGCTGCCTTATGTTGCGGTCTGGGGGCTTCCCTGTCGCAG
>JAQNCU010000068.1 GCA_029077775.1 Acidocella sp.
CGCCCCTGGCAGCCATGACGCGCTGGATTGGTGGGCAGCGTCCCCGGATGGCGGCCATGTGGCCATCGGCGTCTCGGGCGGGGGCTCCGAGCAATCGGTCCTGCATATCGTGAACACCGCCACCGGCGCCTTGACCCCGGAAATTATCACCCGCGCGCGTTTTGGCGGTGTAAGCTGGCTGCCCGACGGCTCAGGGCTGTTCTACACCCGCCAACCGGATGTTCCCCTGGATAGTGACGCGGCGGAGGAAAACCTGATCTGCTGGTTCCACAAACTTGGCACAGACCCCGCCACCGACATCAAGGTCATGGGCAGGGGACTCAGCCCGGTGGTTCCTGTCGCGGCGATCGACGACCCGTATGTCGCCGCCACCCCAGGCTCATCGCTCGCCATCGGCACCATCGTCTCGGGTGTGCAAAACGAGCTTACCGTTTATTCCTCACCACTTGCGGCCTGTGCCGCCGGTCACCCGGACTGGACCCCTATCTGCTCGCCCACCGATGGCGTCACCAATCTCGCCATACGCGGCGATGATATCTACCTGCTCACCCACAAGCACGCCCCACACTATAAAATCCTGAAAACCAGCGCTTTGAGGCCGGAGATTGCCAACGCGGTCGAGGTGGTTGCCGCATCGGGTTCGATTATCCGCGCCCTCGTCGCCGCGCGTGACGCGCTCTATATCCTCGATCTCGATATGGGCCTTGCGGGCCTGCGCCGTCTCGCCCCGGATGGCAGCATCACCAAAATCGATCTGCCCTTCGCGGGCGCCATCGACCCCGAGACCTTCTATGCCGACACGCTGCATGACGGTGCCTGGTTCTTCCTGGAAGGCTGGGTGCATCCCACGGTCGTCTGTTATGTCGGCGCGAATGGCATCGTCACGCAAACCGACATCGCCCCGAAACCGCCGATCGACACCAGCCCCTATACCTCGCTCGAAACCGCCGTGACGGCGCGGGACGGCGTTAAAATTCCGCTCTCGATCATCTACCCGCGCAATTTCAAACGCGACGGCTCAGCGCCGGTATTGCTCTGGGCCTATGGTGCCTATGGCATCAGCGAAGACCCCGCCTTTCTCGCACGCTGGCTGCCTTTTCTCGATCGCGGCGGCGCGTTTGCCGTCGCCCATGTGCGCGGCGGCGGTGAACTGGGGGAGGATTGGCATCTCGCGGGCCAGAAGCTGAACAAATACCACACATGGCAGGATGATATCGACTGCGCCGAAGCCCTGATCCGCACGCACTGGACGTCGAAAAAACACCTCGCGATCATCGGTGGTTCGGCAGGCGGCATCACGGTCGGCCGTTTTATGACCGAACGCCCGGACCTCGCGGCGGTGGTGATCGACGAGGTTGGGTCTTCGGACACGCTGCGCCAGGAATTCTCGTCCAACGGCCCGCCGAACATCCCAGAATTTGGCTCCGTGACCACGCGTGAGGGGTTTATTGGGTTGCGTGCCATGGATTCCTACCAACACGTGCATAATGGCGTAAAATATCCATCGGTTCTGCTCACCACCGGCCTGAACGACCCGCGCGTCGCCTCGTGGCAGCCGACCAAGATGACCGCCAGGCTCCAGGCCGCCACGGCCTCAAAAAACCCTGTGTTGCTGCGGGTGGCGCTCGATGCCGGACACGGCATGGGCTCCACCCGCGGGCAGCAGGACCGGGAGACAGCGGATATCATTGCTTTTGTCCTGTGGCGCACCGGCGACCCCCGGTTTCAGCCCCCCCGTTGAGGTTCAAGCGCCCTTGCCTCACCACCCCAACAAAGCTAAATACCGGTCCGGCATGGGCGCGTAGCGCAGCGGTAGAGCACCACCTTGACATGGTGGGGGTCACAGGTTCAATCCCTGTCGCGCCCACCAAGCCGTTGACAAATATCTATAAAACGCGTGGCTTTATGCCTGTTCTATCATGAACCGGGCGAAGAACGCATGCAGCTCGTCATGGGCCGTGAGCGGCAGGACATTTGCGACGAACTGGTCCGGGCGAACGACCACCATCGCGCCCTGCGCCCGGTCGATCCCGCGCAAATCGAAAATATCGGGCCCGTTCCGCTGGTCGGGCGCGAAAGCCTTCTCATAATCGATCAAACCGAACCGGCCCTTGCGCGGCAGCAACATTGGCGGCAGCGCCGCGACCTTAAGCTCGCGATGCCCGGACTGAAAAATACCCCGCACATCGATGACAGCGTCGATATCCCAGCCCGGCCTGGTATATCGCCGTATGGGTGATTGCGCATCCTGCGCCAGATAATCCATCAAGGCGCGCAATGAGGTTTCTCGCGCATCGGCAAAGGCATAAATCCGCCAGGCACCATCAGCCCGCGCCACGTGGCCGAGCTGAACCGCCTTGGCATCGGCCAGGCGGATGACAGGGGCCGAGGCAAAGCGCATCCCGATGGGATAGCCCACGGCCAAAGCCTGGTGCCGGGGCAAGGCGGTCAGATAGGTCGCAGGGTCATAGCGCGTTGCCACCCCGGCAGTGTAGCGTCCGGACATCGTGAAATAGGTCTGCAACGCGGCGGGGTCGACCCCGCCTGCCTCGGGATGCGCAGGGTCCAGCGGCGGCGAGGCCATGATCCGCGACCATTCCTTGTCAAAATCGATCAATTGCCGCGCGATCGCATGGCGTTCCACAGTATAGGTGCTTAGCAAATTCGGCCGCGCCAGGCCGCGCAGCACCGCAGCGAGCTTCCAGCCCAGGCTGAACGTATCCTGCATGGATACATTCATACCCTGACCGGCCTTGGCGCTATGCGTGTGGCAGGCATCACCGGCGATGAACACGCGCGGCATCTGTGCCCCAACCTGCGCGGCAGGCACATCGTCGAACCGGTCGGTAACGCGCTGGCCGACCTGGTAGACGGCGAACCACACAACCTCCTTCACGTCGAGGGTATAGGGCTTCAGCACGCGCTGCGCGGTTGCGATCACGGTATCCTGGGTGATCGACCGGAAAGCATCGCGGTGGGCGGGGTCGATCTCACCCAAATCCACATAAAGCCGCACCATGTACCCGCCTTCACGCGGGATCAGCAGAATATTGCCGTCATCGGCTGACTGGATTGCCGCCTTCAGCCGGATGTCTGGGAAATCTGTCACCGCCAGCATATCCACGACACCCCAGGCATGGTTGGCAAAATCACCCTGCGGCACGGCGCCGATCGTCTCGCGCACCCGGCTATGCGCGCCATCGCAACCCACGACGTATTTTGCCCGCAATGTCCTCACCTCCCCGCTCGCCGTGTTTTGGAGTGTGGCCCGAACCGGGTACGCCCCGGCTGCCTCCACGGTCAGCGTCTCGAACCCCCATCCATAATCGGGTGCCAGCCTGGCGGCAGAGTCGCGCATATGCGTCTCCAGATAGGAGAGCAGCCTCGCTTGATTGACAATGAGATGTGGACATTCAGACACGCCATCCTCGGTGTCCTGCACCCGTCCGGCGCGGGTAATTCTGCCCCGGTCATCCGCCGATGGCCGCCAGAATACCGTCTCATTCACCCAATAGGCTTCGCGCATCAGCTTGCCGCTGAGCCCGAAAGCCTCGAACATCTCGACCGTACGGCAAGCAACCCCATCGGCCTGACCCACTTTCAGCGGGCCTTCACGACGATCGGTGATACAGGTCCTGACGCCGGGAAATGCCGCGAGCTGCGCGGCCAGCAGCATCCCGGCTGGCCCGGCACCGATAATCAGCACGTCCGCCGTCTCGGGCAATGTTGCGGTCTGTATGTCGGGGTCGCCCGAACGATAACCATTGAGATAAAACTGCACGTCTCCCGCCTTTTAATTCTGGATTTAGAGTCACTAGCGTAGCACAGATCGCAGTGCCCGGCGCTGGCGGAATCTCACAACTGAAAACATTGCATAAATTCAACTTCATTCTCAATTCTCGAGGCAGTGTCTGAATGCAACGACCATTTATAAAAATGCGGTCAAAAACCCTCTCAATACCGCATTAAAATCACATAGGAATCATCAAAATTGACGCAATTTCTGGACTTAGCATTAAGCCTGTACAATCTTAGGGTTGTCAGAGACTTATCCGCTTAAAAATTGGTTAGAAACCACAAACCTCGTTGCTTCCTGGCTCTAGGTTGACTAATTCTGGGTTTCGTAAATGCGAAGATTGCATGTTTCCTTGTGCACAATTCGCGCGGCAAATCCCGAAACTCTACGGGGTGACTTCAGAGTTTAGATGATTCGTTAGCAGAAGGAACCGGCGATGGTCGATATGAGTCACGATTGGGCAGCAAAGGCGCATGAAGACGCGGCAAAAGCCCATATCTCAGCGGCTGAACTGCACCGGGAGGCGGCTGCGAAAGCTGCCTTTGAGCATTCGGACAGAGCCAACCAGCATTCGCAAAGGGCGCTCAAACTCTCGATGCGTACCTATTCCACCAATATGCAACTCTCCGCGGCGGATTAATTTCGCCCGCCAGACCAGCGCCGGTGAGATAATCCCGGCGGTTTCGTTTTTTGCCCGCCTTGCTCGATCCTTGGATTTTCTGCACGGTGACATTACCGGCTGCCAGGATCGCGTTTTTGGAACCCATTCTCATCAACGGGCGTTTTACCACCCAGAACATTACCGGCGTGCAACGTTTTGCAACCGAACTCTCATCCGCACTGGTTTCCGGCACATCCCGCAGGGTCAGTTTGCTCGCCCCCCATGGCGCCGCGCCAAAAGCCGATACCTATCAGATCGGCCGCGCCCAAGGGCATCTGTGGGAGCAATGGGACCTGCCGCGCCTGCGCCCGCCCGGTATCCTGCTCAATCTCGGCAACACAGCGCCCATACTGGCCCGCCGCCAGGTCGCCGTCATCCATGATTGCGGGGTGTTCAGCACGCCGGAAGCTTATTCGGCCAAATTTCGCCTATTGTACAAAGCCATGCACACCGCCCTTATCCGGCGTGGCACCCCGATTGTCACGGTCTCCGAATTCTCGAAATCTGAAATCCTGCGCCATCTGCCCGCCCGCCCTGACCAGATTTCGGTCATGCCTGAAGGGGCCGACCACGTCGCGCGGATCGGCGAAGACCCCTCCATCCTCGCCCGCCACGGTCTTGCACCGGGGAAATTCGTACTCGCGGTCGGCACATTATCGGCACATAAAAACCTGGCGGGCCTGCAATCTCTGGCAACCTGTCTGGCCGCCCGAAACATTCCGCTCGTTATCGTGGGCCAGCTCGGTAATCAGGTGTTCCGCGCCGACGGCACCGCTTTATTGCCCCATCCGGCACAGTATATCGGTCGCGTCACGGATGAGGCGCTGAAATCCCTCTACCGGGCCGCCGCCTGCTTTGTCTTTCCCTCAAAATACGAGGGCTTCGGCCTGCCCGTCGCCGAGGCCATGGCCAGCCATTGCCCGGTTGTCGCCGCCGATATCCCCGCCTTGCGCGAAATTTTCGGCAGCGCCGCCCTGTTCTGTAACCCCCACGACCCGGAACATATCACCGCCACAGTCATCGGCGTGCTGGACAACCCCGCCCTGCAGGACCAGTTGCGCGAACGCGGACAGAAATGCACCGCGGCAATGAGCTGGGCCCGTGCGGCATCTACCATGGTTGCGATCATCGATCGGATTTTTCCGAGGCAAGTTCACGAATAATACCAGCGCGCGAGGCCGGTGGGGCGGCCGCGCGCCGGAAACCTATCCGATACCGAGCGTCATTCTTTATGACGATTAGTATAACACTAAAACCTCAAAACACTTGCCGATTTTAAAACTTCGTTCTCACGCCGACAAAAACACCGATTGGCGCGGCCACGCTATAGCTGCGTGGGTTGTTGTATCCGGGCGCCTGCCCGACATAAACGCCACCTTGCAACCCGGTCGGTGAGAACGTTCCGTAATTATAATATCTGGTATCCGTGACATTCTGGATGGTGACAAAAACCTTCACATTATGGGTGATCTGATAATCGCTGGTCACATCCGCCGTTATATAACCGGGCAGCGGCTTCGTCAGGTTCGCCGCGTCGCCGTATAAATACGTCGCACCCTGCGCGGTGGCCGAGACCCCTAAATGCCAGCGCGGGGTGATCTGAACATCGCCGCCGCATTTATAAATCTGCCCCGAGATACCGGGTAAATGGTCGCCCGGCCGCACTGTGATGTTGCCGTTGGCATCGGCCGCCGGGTTATTGGATTGTTCGATAAATTGGGTACGGTAACTGGCCCCGATTTGTGAATAATCCGCATAGACTGAAATATCCGTGAACCTCACCGTCCCGCCAATATCGAACCCGGTGCGCTGAACATTGCCGACATTGGCGAAATACCCAGACCCAACCGGGTTGTAGGGTGATTGCAGAAACTCGATATCATCGCTCGTCACGCTGTCATAATAATCCGCGTCATATGTTACAAATGCCCCGCCCCAGATTTGCCGTCCGCCACGCAGACCGGCCTCCATGGTGTGGGCTACGATCTGTTTCAGGTTCGGATCGCCCGACTCAAAATTCGCGAGGCTGCACGAATCCTGAGGGCTGGCGCAGGATAATTCAGCAGGGGTCGGGGCCGCGTTGGCCTCTGATACGCCGCCGTAAATCGTCAGCGCCGGGCTGAAATCATAACTTGCCGCCAATGCGGGGTTGGCGTGTGTATAATCATGCGCGCCGTTCAGCCCGGTACCTTGAGCGTTCAAATCTGGTGGCGTTTGGCTATGCAGCCCGATCTCAGCCATGTTGAACCGCCCGCTCGCCGTCACCGCGAGGCGTTTCGTCACATTCAGCGTGTCCGACAGATACGCGCCATAATAGGCATTGCGCACCACCACCCCCACGGGCACGGTTCCCGGTTCATCCAGCAGATACCCTGGGCTCGGCACCCCAAACGGGGCCATGTAGACCCGCGTGACTTGGTTCAGCCCGCCCAGATACCCCGCGGCATCATATTTGGTGAATCCGCCATCGAAACTAACACCCGCCGTCAGCCGGTTATCCCACTTGGCCAGCGGCGTGTCGTTCGTGATCTGGACTGAGCCGCCATACCCGTTTGTGTTTGTGGTGTTCACATTCAACTGGCCATAAGCGTAATACCCGAACGCATCCGGGACGGGCTGAAAATCCGGGATCGGCCCGCCGCTGCGCATGGTGCTCAGGTTCCCGCCCGGTCCGCCCTGGCATAGGTAACCGGCATCTGGCCCCGGCCCGCAGGGCAGATCATGCGGCCCGTTTCCGTTGACCAGTTGCTCCCGCAAATAATCGTAATACATCACCGCATCGAGCGTATCATGCGTGCCGAATTTATCGTCGAGGCTTGCCTGCCACCGCGCGTATTTATCGCTGATCCGGTTTGGCCCGGTGAACTGCGCCGCCGGATCGGCCGCCAGTAACTGCACGGGTACCGAGCCTGGGCCATTCAACGCGGAATTCGCCAGCGTGGCGTTTATGTGCAAGGCCGCTTGCGCCCCACGCCAGCCGAAATCCCCATAAAAATTTTCAACGTCGGAAGATTGCAGGTCGCGCCACCCGGCCTCATGCGTGCCGCCGAAATCGGCATAGGCGGCAAACCCGCCATCCGCCCGACCATATTGGACATTGCCCTGCCATTTGCCAAACGAGCCAGCCTCAGCCTCAGCCTGGCCGCCCTGATAGGTAAACCCGTCTTTCAGACGCACATCCACAGCACCGCCCAGCGCATTCAGCCCAAAAACCGGGTTGCCATCCGACAGACTCATCGACTTGATCGCCGCATCGGGCAGCGCCGCCCAGATCGCAAGGTCGCCGAATGGCTGGTTGAACCGCGCCCCGTTCACATAAACGCTCAACATGGCGGGGGTGCCCTGGATGGGCGAAATTTCATAGCCATGGAACAAAATCGTCGGCTGGTAAGGGTTCGCCTGGCTGTTGACGACATTCACCCCGGTGGCCTTGCGGCTCAACGCCCCCACAGCGTCCGCAGCGCCCTCGGCGCTGATGCTGCGCGCGTCGAACACCTGCACCGGGTGCGGCCAGCGCGCGATATCGACCCCCGTTGCCGAGAGCGGGGACACGCGGATTTGAACAGTCGGCAAATGATAGACCCTGGGTTGCGGCGCACCCTGCGCCTGCGACCCGCCGCCCGCCATTACCGCTGCAACCGCCAGTAAAAAGCTGGTTTTTCCCCGCCTCATCACGCGCCCCACGGATATATTCCGGTTGATCTTGATCTCGTTGGTCGAATTTTTACGGACCCATCCGCAGGCTGGCAACCATCCCGTCCTCCAGCTTTGCTGTGTTGACAGGACTAAGTTGGTCCGGTATCTATTTTGCGGTAAATGCGAATAATTCTCATTTGCATTTACTGTATCTTCCAATTGCATAGCCTCCGGAGCCGTAGCGTGATGAAGAGCCCGAAATTGATCAAATCCGGCATTAAGACCAGCTTGCTGGCCATCACCCTGGCCGCCGCGCCAGCATGTGCAGGTGCTGAAACGCTCACGCTCTACAGTGCCCAGCACGAGCAGGTCGTGGACATGCTGACCACCGCCTTTACAAAGCAAACCGGCATCAAGGTCCGGGTGCATGAGGGCGAAGGGCCGGAGATTGCCGCTCAGATCCTCCAGGAAGGCTCGGATTCGCCCGCCGATGTGTTTTTTACTGAAAACTCCCCAGAGCTGATCCTGCTCGATGAAAAAGGGCTGCTCGCCCCCGTAAATGCCACCACGCTTCACGCCATTCCAGCCCGCTACAGCGCGTCAGACGGAAATTGGGTCGGTGTGCTCGCGCGGGAGAATGTGATTGATTATAACCCGTCGATGATCGCGGCGGCGAAACTCCCGGCCTCCTTGCTGGATTTCGCGCAGCCGCAATGGGCGGGCAAGATTGGTATCGCCCCCTCGGATGCGGATTTCCTGCCGCTGGTCAGCGCCGTGATCCGGGTCGACGGGAAGGACAAGGCGCTCGCCTGGTTGCGCGGCCTGAAGGCCAACGCGAAAATTTACCAGGATGATGAAAGCGTCGTCGCCGCCGTGGCGCGCGGCGATGTCGCAACGGGTATCGTGAATAATTACTACTGGGCCCGGCTTGAGACCGATCTCGGCCCCGCCAAGATCGATTCGAAGCTCTACCATTTCAAAGGCGGTGACGTTGGCGGTCTGATCAATGTCTCGGGTGCGGCGGTGCTGAAGTCATCGCACCACCAGCAAGCCGCGCAGAAATTCCTCGCCTTTCTGGTCAGCCATCAGGCCCAGGCTGCCCTTGGCCAGAGCGATGTTGATTTTGAATATCCGCTCAGGGCTGGCGTTCCGCCGAATAAGCTACTTACCCCCTTCGCCACCCTGCAGCCGCCCTCCATCAGCGTCTCGGCCCTGGGCAATGACCAGGATGCCGGGCTGCTTCTGCAACAGGCTGGCCTGATCTGAATGCCCGCGCGCCGTCCCGCCGCCGGGCTGCTCGCGGCCTGCTGTCTGGCCTCCGGGCTGGTGCTGCTGCCGCTCGGCGTCACGGCGGTCAACGCCGCAGATAGCGGGTTTGCCACCGCCATCGCGCTGCTATGGCGCCCGCTGGTGGGCAGCCTGTTAGTCAACACGCTGATGCTCATTACCAGCGCCGCTACCTGCTGCGCCCTGCTCGGCACCGCTGCCGCCTGGTTTGTTGAGCGCACAGACTTACCGTTGCGGAATCTCTGGGCCGTGCTCGCCGTTGTCCCGCTCGCCATCCCGCCCTTCATCAGCAGCTTTGCCTGGATTTCACTCAGCCCTGGCCTGGAGGATTTCACGGGCGCGTTGCTGGTCGTCACGGTCTCGTATTACCCCCTCGTTTATCTGCCCGTAGCCGCCGCCCTGCGGCAAATGGACCCGGCCTTGGAGGAAACGGCGCGTGCCCTCGGCCTCAACCCCATGACGATCTTCCTGCGCGTGGTGCTGCCGCAGCTTCGCCCGGCTTTGTTGGGTGGCATGTTGCTGGTGGCGTTGGACACGCTGGTCGAGTTCGGCGCTTTCGCGCTTCTGCGTTTTCGCACCTTTACCACCGCCATCTATTCCGCCTACCGCGCGGGCTTCTCAGGCGCGGAGCCCGCCTTGCTGGCGATGGTGCTGCTGGTCCTTTGCGCTTTATGCCTTACGGCCGAGCATTTCGTGCGCGGGGGCGCGCGGTATGGCCGCCTTGCACGTGGGACCCGCCGGATGGCGTTGCGTTATAATCTGGGTAGTTGGCGGGCTGCACCCTGCCTGGTTTTTGCGCTCTGGGTCGTGCTGACCATCGGCGTGCCGCTGGGCATGATCATCTACTGGCTCACCCAGCCCAGCGCCGCCGCCATTACCGCCTCGGCCTATTCCTTTTCTGATCTTATCTCCTGCGCCTGGACCTCGATCTATCTTGGGTTAGGCGGTGCCGCGCTCACCATGGCGCTCGCATTGCCGCTTGGCATTATGGCCGCGCGGTATGATGGCTGGCTAGTGACATTGCTGGAGCGTGCGGCCTATCTCGCGCAGAGTGTCCCCGGCATCGTGGTGGCACTGGCGCTGGTCTCGCTTACCGTTCATGGCCTGCGTCCGCTCTACCAATCCAACCTGCTGCTGCTGATCGCCTACGCCGTGGTCTTTCTGCCGCTGGCGCTGGTCAGCGTGCGGGCTGCCTTCATGCAGGCCCAGCGCGCGCTGGAGGATGCGGGCACATCCCTCGGCCTTGGTGGTGTTGCGGTGCTGGTGCGCATCACCTTGCCGATCGCCGCGCCTGGCCTGGGTGCCGCCGCCGCCATGGTGTTCATTGCGGTCATGACCGAGCTTACCGCGACGCTTCTGCTCGCCCCCATCGGCACGCAGAGCCTCGCGACACAGATCTGGTCGGATACATCAACCCTCGCCTTTGCCGCCGCGGCACCCTACGCCGCGTTGATGGCCGGAATGTCGATGGCGGCATCCTGGCTGCTTGCCCGGCGCTTTGGGGCCGCCAGCATCTATGCCCCGGCCGTGATGCCATGACCCCGGCATTAGAGGTAACG
>JAQNCU010000467.1 GCA_029077775.1 Acidocella sp.
TGCATTAGCGCAACTGGCTGCGCTGCAGGCCTCCATGCAATTGCTCGACCGCCCCGTGGAAACAATTGATCTGCGCCAGGCCGGGCGGTTGGTTGTGCGGCCCTACGCAATTTCGACGCCAGACACCAAGAAAAACAACCCCGACGACCGGCAGGAGGGACAATGAACAACATAACGCGCCGTCTGCCCGCATTGGAAAGCGGAGTGAAGCCACCGCCTGAAGAAGCGCTGCGAAGCCGCAATATAAAGTCCGGCCCATTTGGTGTGCTGGATATTGGGTCTACTAAAATTGCCTGTTTAATTGGTCGAGCGGAATCAGATGGGCGGTTGAGGGCTTTGGGATTTGGCTGGCAGAAGAGCCGGGGTATCAAATCTGGTGGGATCGTAGATCTTGATGAGGCGGAGCGCGCAATTCGTGCGGCTGTTGGTGCCGCCGAAGATATGGCGGATTTGCGACTGAAATCCGTTTACGTGAACCTTTCGTGCGGGCAACCTGAATCGCGGCTGTTCAACGTGCAATGGCCTGTTGATGGCCGCGCCGTGAATACTGAGGATATTCGACGTGTGGTGCGTGAAGCGCGGATGCGCGCCTCGACCGAGGGGCGCGTTACGATTCACGCCCTACCACTTAGCTTTTCGGCCGACGAGACGCCGGGAGTTACCGATCCGCGCGGGTTGTTTTGCGACACTTTGACAGCGCAGTTGCACGTTGTGGATGCCAGCAGCACGGCTCTGCGTACGTTGGCTGCTTGCCTGTCTCGCTGTGAGTTGGATATTGCTGGCCTGATCTCAGCGCCTTATGCAGCGGGGCTTGCTGCGCTGGTAAGAGATGAACGCGAGTTAGGGGTTACGGTAATTGACATGGGTGGCGGTACCACCACCATGGCAGTGTTTTATGAAGGCCAGGTGCTACACACATCACAGCTTCCTGTTGGCGGCAACCACGTTACAGCTGACATCGCCTTGGGTCTTTCAACGCCGCTGGCGCACGCTGAACGGTTAAAGGCATTGTACGGAAGCTGCCACTCCTCGCCCGATGATGCAAAAGAACTGCTGCCTGTTCCCTCGGTTGGCGAAGCAGAGCATCAGATTGCTCAGATGCCGCGCTCTCATCTTATTTCATGCATTAGACCGCGGCTTGAAGAAATTTTCGAGATGGTTAGGGACCGCTTGGAGACGGCTGGCTTGGGACGTGCGGGAAATGGGCGTGTGGTACTTACGGGCGGTGCTTCGCAGCTTGGCGGCGTGCGGGATTTGGCTTCGCAAATTCTTGAGCGTCCTGTGCGCCAGGGGCACCCAGTAAGCGTCATGGGTTTGCCCGATGCGGCCGGTGCTCCGAATTTTGCCACACTTATTGGTTTGCTTGCGTTTGCCACCGGCGACAGCCAGACGATGCAGGATATCAACTTCGACGTGGAGCGAAACCATGGTTGGTTCCCCCGCTTCGTCAATTTTTTAAAAAATCGTGTTTGACATGAAAACGGCGCGTTCTTTACCGATGCTGTTTAAGGAGAGAGAAGCTCATGGTTTTGCACTTATCGGTTGATAAACCCACCCATACGGATTTCACGCCCCGCATCACGGTGTTCGGCGTTGGTGGCGGCGGGTGCAATGCCGTGAACAACATGATCCAGATGAACCTACCTGGTGTGGAGTTTGTGGTTGCAAACACTGATGCGCAGCAGTTGCAGCGCTCTCAGGCCGAAAAGCGTATTCAGCTTGGGCCTCATCTTACCCAGGGCAATGGTGCGGGCGGCCGCCCAGATATTGGCAAGCTCTCCGCCGATGAAGCCGCTGACGATCTCGCTCGCCACCTTGAAAATACGCATATGGTGTTCATTACGGCTGGCATGGGCGGTGGTACTGGGACGGGTGCGGCTCCGGTTATCGCGCGTATGGCACGTGAGCGGGATATTCTTACTGTCGGTGTTGTTACGAAGCCCTTCGCGTTCGAGGGTAAGCGCCGTATGCGCGCCGCCGAGGAAGGTATCATCGAGATGCAGTCCTATGTCGATACGCTGATCGTGATTCCGAACCAGAATCTCTTCAAGGTAGCCAATGAACGAACGGGCTGGAAAGAAGCGTTCGAGATGGCTGACAATGTGCTGTATATGGGCGTACGCGGTGTAACCGACCTGATGGTTATGCCGGGTATCGTCAATCTCGACTTCGCGGACGTGCGTTCCGTGA
>JAQNCU010000468.1 GCA_029077775.1 Acidocella sp.
TCGAGTCGGTGCTAGACGGTCTGGGCGCCCCCCCGGCAGCGGACCTCGCGGCGGTCCTGGCGCTGGACGCGCTGGCCCGTGACACCGCAAGCCGCAAAGCCACGGCGAGGGCGGCCTGATGCTTGCGATGCTGCGGTCTCTGTTCGCCTATATCGTCGATCTCGGGGTTCTGGTGTTCGTCCATGAACTCGGCCATTACCTCGCCGCGCGCAGCCAGGGCGTGGTGGTTGAGGCGTTTTCCATCGGCTTCGGGCCAACCTTGCTCTCATGGCGGGCAAAATCCGGCACAATCTGGAAAATTTCCGCGCTGCCGCTGGGCGGGTACGTTAAAATGCAAGGGTGGGGTGCCGCGCTGGATGACGCCCCGGCCACCCCTGGCTCGTTCTCCGCCACCTCGCTGGGCTCCAAGGCGCTGATCGTCGCCGCCGGGCCCATTGCGAATCTCATCTTGGCTTTTGTCATTTTTACCGGCCTGTTCATGAGTGTCGGTCAGATGGTGGTGCAGCCTGTGCTCAGCCAGGTGCTCCAGGGCTCCCCGGCGCAGCTTGCCGGGCTGC
This sequence comes from Acidocella sp., assembly GCA_029077775.1. Taxonomy (GTDB): domain Bacteria; phylum Pseudomonadota; class Alphaproteobacteria; order Acetobacterales; family Acetobacteraceae; genus Acidocella. The sequence continues at coordinate 558 of JAQNCU010000468.1, forward strand.
AAAACGGCGACCGCGTGTTGCAAGTGGGCCGCACAAAAATAAATGATTTCATGCAGCTACAGCGCGTTATCATCGCCCACCCGGATTCCGCGATGAATTTCACCATCGCGCGTAACGGCCAGGATTTCACGCGCGCCGTAACCCTCGGCCACGTCAAAGCCGGTGACCAGACCATTGGCCGCCTGGGTGTTACCGGTGAGATGATCACGCGGCGGCATTTCACCCCCATCGGCGCGGTCTCCGCTGCGGCGCGGGAGACCTATTCGGAATCCACGATGATGCTGGGCGGGCTCTACCAGCTGATATTCCACCACACAGGTTTGTCTGACCTCTCAGGGCCGCTCGGTATTGCGCAGATCACGGGCAAGGTGGCGGCCATGGGTGTGGTCAGCGTGATCAACCTCATCGCCTTGCTGTCGATCAATCTCGGGCTGATCAACCTCGTGCCGATCCCCATCCTCGATGGCGGGCATTTGCTGTTTTATGCGGTTGAAGCGCTCATCCGCCGCCCGGTACCCGCCCGCGTCCAGGATATCGGGTTGCGCTTCGGGGTTGCCATCATCCTGTCATTATTCTTTGTCACGACGTTTAACGATCTGTCGCGGGACGGCGCGGTTACCTGGGTGGCCCATTTGTTCGGCTAAGGCAGAGGCGTAAACCCGCCGCCACCTTGCCCCGCAACGCGGCTCGTGCCAAAGCCCGCGGGGCGAAAATCCCCGGGCCTCCCGGGGGCATGACTGGTTTGGGAGATTGTCTATTGCTTAAGCCGCGCGCGGCCCTTCTGGCCTCAGTCTGTATCCTGCCCGCTTTGCTGGCCGTTGGCACCGCCAGCGTGGCGCACGCGCAACCCACCACCGGCACCGCCCCGGCGGGGCAGACCGGCGGGGTCATCGCGGGCATCAACGTCTCAGGCAATGAGCGGATCGAGGCTTCCACCATCACCTCCTACATGGTGGCCCAGCCTGGCCAGCCCTTTGATACGCAAAGCATTAACCCATCGCTCAAAACACTCTACGCCACAGGCCTGTTCAAAAGCGTGTCGATCACGCGCGATGGCAATGACCTCGATGTCGCGGTGGTCGAGAACCCAACGGTCGATCAGGTGCTGTTCTCGGGCAACAAAGCGGTGGTAGACAAAGACGCGCTGGCCGCCATCGGCCTGAAGCCACGTTCGGTCTATACCGCCGCCGCGGCTGAGGCCGACCGCCGCACGATCCTCGATCTCTACGCCAAAAAAGGCTATTACAATGCCATCGTCACCCCCAACATCATTGAACTGCCGGATAACCGCGTCAATGTCGTGTTCCAGTGCCAGGATGGCGCGCAAACGCTGATCAGCCGGATCAATTTCATTGGTAACACGCAGTTCAGCCAGGCCACCCTGCGGGATGTGATCTCCACCCGCGAATATGCCTGGTTCCGGTTTCTCTCAAGCTCGGATGAATATGACCCGCAGCGGATCGAGTATGATGAATATCTGCTGCACAAATTCTATCTGCATAAGGGCTACGCCGATTTCAACGTGATCAGCGCGAACGCGGAGCTGAGCCCGGACCGTAAATCATTCTACCTGAATTTCGACATCAATGAGGGGCCCCGTTATCGCGTCAG
>JAQNCU010000469.1 GCA_029077775.1 Acidocella sp.
GCTCGATCCGCGTGCGGGGACCGGGTTCAATGTGCTCGACTGGATCGACACCACCTCACCACTGGCGGCCACCAACATCGATTCCGTCGTCGCCTGGGTGTGTGGCGACAATAAGCCGGCATCGAAAAAGGATGATTTTTTCGATAGCATGGCGCGTAATGTGGTGCGTTGCTTCCTCGCCCATATTTTGTTCGACCAAAAGGCGCCAGCGAAACTCAAAACTTTGCGCGCGGTGCGTCAGGTGATCGCGATGCCGGTTCCGCAAGTAAGGGCCGTGCTGCGCGGAATATTCGAGGCGAGCCCCAGCACCTATGCGCGCCAGTTGGCCGGGCCGGTCTGCGGGCTGGTCGAGGAGACGTTCAGCGGGGTGATCGGCAGTGCGGCCGAGCTGACTACCTGGCTTGCCAATCCGGCCTTTGCCAATCTGGTCTCGGGCAACAGCTTCAAGACCTCTGATTTGCTGGCAGGCAGGGCCACCATCTTCCTCAAAATGCCATTGAAAGCGTTGGAGACCGAGCCCGGGATATCGCGCACCATCATCGGCGCGTTGCTGAATGCTGTGTATGAGGCGGATGGTGCGATGCAGGGGAGAGTGCTGTTCCTGCTCGATGAGGCGGCCAGGCTTGGCTACATGAAAATTCTGGAAACGGCGCGCGATGCCGGGCGCAAATACGGCATTACCATGCAGCTGCTCTATCAATCGAGCGGGCAGATCGTCGAGCAATGGGGGGAGCAGGGTAAACGCTCATGGTATGATGGCGTCTCCTATCGCTGCTACGCGGCGGTGCAGGATCTGGATACCGCCACCGAGTTGGAAAACTCGTTCGGCACTTACGGGGTGATGGCGAGCTCCGAGGGGATGAATACCGGTAAATCCGGAAAAGCCATGCAATCCTCCTCGCTCTCGCGCGGCTCAAATATTTCTTATCATGAGATCGGGCGGCCGCTGATCCGCAAAGCGGAGCTGATGCATAATGTGCGCGATGACGAGATGTTTGTCCTGGCGCGCGGCATGGCGCCGTTGCGCTGCGGGCGTCCAATTTATTTTAGGCGTTCGGAGATGCGGGCGCGGGTCGCTGCCAATCGTTTCCACAAACCTGCCGAGGAAAACACGCCATGAGCCGATGGAGCTGTGGGGCGTCACGGTCAAACAGATGGATGCGGTCCAAACTAAACCACGAAGGAGTGTAATGCCATGTCTGAAATCGATGCCGATCTCGACCGTGCCGCTGCCGCGTATTGGCTGTCGGTCGCCAGTAAATCCACGCCGGAGCAGAATGTCGCCTTGGCCCGGGCGGCGAGCTTGCTGCGAGATGCGCGGGCGGAAGCGCGCATCCCTGACAGCGCACAACAGCCGACGCTCAATGACCTGGAAGCACCACCTTTGGACGTGCCGCACCGGCGGCGGTTGACGCCGTGAAAATTGGTGCTGCTTCAGCGCTTATTCGTCGCTGCATCCCCCCGTTCGTGTGATGGATCGCCCAAGCGACAAAGCAGACCGGAGAGGGTCACCTCCATCGTCGCACTTGTCCCTGGAGGCGATTGCGGCACGGCTGGCAGCTTTGGATGCGGGGCAGGCGGCGATGAATGGCGCGCTAAGCTTGATGCTGGATACGCTGCATGTGCAGACCACGCTGCTTCGTAAGCTCAGCGAGTTCGCCGCCGAGGATGCAGCGCCTTCGCCGTTGCTCAAAACTCTGCAGGGCCTCACCGCCGCCATCATGGAGTTGGATGCCTCGGTTGGCGATGTGGAGCGCAAATTTGACGGGCTGGCGCAAATTCTGAGCATGGCCTTTGGCGGACCGTCTGCCGAAACGCCTTCCGATCAAAACGGACCGGCATGGCCGCAAGGTCCGGCCATGAACGGCGAGGGCGGTTGAATGCTGACCTATCGCACCGGAGCAGCCGGGGCACCGGGTGCGGCGCGGTTCATGAGCGAGCATTTATTGCAGCAGACCTTGTCCCCGGAAATGGCGGCGATGGCGGAATATTACGAGCAGGGCGTGACCCCGCCGATGCTCGCCGATGCCGCTGCCTCTCGTTACGGCCGGTTTGTGGCGGGTGGCGCGCCTTTGGTGGCGGAGACATTGGATGGGCTGGTGCAAGCGGAAGCGGCCCGTCTCGCCGAGAGCGGCCTATCTCGCGGCCAGGGCCTGGAACAAGGCGG
>JAQNCU010000069.1 GCA_029077775.1 Acidocella sp.
GCGATGGCATCGCCCATCGCCATCCCCGGCGCCTTGCCAAACCGTGCGGCGATCTGGTCGGCCCGGTTCAGCGCGGTATCCACCGCCGCCATGGTGCCCGTGAGATCGGCGCTCTCATCGCGCAGCCAGGCCCGCATACCCAAAGCCCACACCACCAACAGGCCTTGGGCGGCGAGTGCGCCGGAAATACCGCCAGCTTGCGCGCCAGATGCCTCCAGCAGCCACCCCATGGAGGCGAGGTTGGCCCGCGCCAGCAGCACCGCCAAAGCCGGATCACGCGGCAGATACTTCAGCAACGCCACAACCCCGGCCCGATGGCGCTGCAAATAGTCAAAGCGCCGCATCATTGTATCAAACAGCCTGTCGCGCACCGGCCCTTCATCCAGCGCCCCCGCCAGCGCGTGGCGGTCAGCCAGCTCCCCGAATTTGCGCAAAATGCCGCCAGGCAAGGTAAACCGCGCCCTTGCCATGCCCAGATCCAACCCCGCGCGCTTTGCCGCACGGGCGGGCGTCACCCTGGCCCAGCCTTCATCCCCACCCAAAGCAAAGGCGGCTTCGATTAAAATCGCGTCAAAATCCGATTCATCCATCGTTTGAATGTATGACCGGTACGCGAAACTGCCAATGGCTTTTCAGCTTTCCGTCAGGCCTGCGCGGTACCGGTTCGACAGGCCGACATAATGCGGCACTGTCTGGTCCCAGGCGGCGCGCTCCGCATCGCTCATCATGCGCACCAGCCGTGCGGGGCTACCTGTCCATAATTCCTGCGCCCCGATGCGTTTGCCCGGTGCCAGCAACCCGCGCGCGCCCAAAAGCCCCGCCTCCTCGACCACCGCGCCATCGAGCACGGTTGCCCCCATGCCGATAAAGGCGCGGCGGCGCAGCTTGCACGCATGGATGATCGCGGCATGGCCGATGGTTACATCCTCGCCGATATCGGTAAAATTCTCGCCGTGATCCACATGGATGATGGTGCCATCCTGGATGTTCGAACGCGCGCCGATAATGATCGGGTTGGTGTCGGCGCGCAGCACGCAGTTGAACCAGATATTCGCCCCCGGCCCCACGCGCACATCGCCGATCAACACGGCGGTCGGCGCGATCCACGCGGTCGGGTCGATGGTAGGCCCGACGCCGTTCAAGGCGTACAACATTCCGGCGGGTTTTTGGGCGATGTTCGTATCGGGCATGTCAGGGGTTTCCTTCCAGCATAAGGATAAGATTCTGCACCGCAGCACCCGAGGCACCCTTGCCGAGATTATCCAGCCGGGCAACCAGCAGCGCATGCTCATACTGCCCGTTGGCGCAAACAAAGATTTCCATCTGGTCAGTGCGGTTCAGGTGCTCAGCCTCCAGCGTCCCGGCATAAACGCCAGGATGCGCGATGATATTGGCGCTGTCGCGGTAACGCTCGTCATAGGCCTCGGCAATTTCATACCCGGACGGCGCGCCCGGCAAACGGTCCAGAAACAGGGGGATGCAGACCAGCATGCCTTGCGCGAAATGCCCGACCGCGGGCGTGAAAATCGGCCGGCGCGTAAGGCCCGACACCGCCATGATCTCCGGCACATGTTTATGCCCAAGGCTCAGGGCATAAAGCTCGAAGGCAGGCCCGCCCTCGGCATCATGCGCCGCGATCATCGCCTTACCGCCACCCGAATAACCCGAGACCGCATTGATGGTGATGTCATGATCGGCTGGCAGCATCCCGGCATCGATCAACGGGCGCAGCAGGGCAATGGCGCCGGAGGCATAGCAGCCAGGGTTGGCCACCAGCCGCGCTTTGGCGATTTTCCGGGGCTGCGCGCGGGTCAATTCCGGCAGGCCATAGACCCAGCCAGGGCTGGTCCGGTGCGCGGTGCTGGCATCAATAATCCGCGCCTCCGGCGGTGCCATCGCCACGGCCTGCCGTGCCGCGTCATCGGGCAGGCATAATATCGTAACATCGGCGCACGCCATCGCCTCCACCCGCGCGGCCTCATCCTTGCGATGCGCAACCGCGAGGCTGATCAGCTCGACCCCCGGCTGGGCGCGCAGCCGCTCAGCGATACCAAGCCCAGTGGTGCCCGCCTCACCGTCTATGAATATACGCGACCCCATATATCTCTCTTACCACGGCCATGTTGCCGTGCTAGGCGGGCCGGACATACCGTTTAACAGGAAATTTCAGAATGTCAGACACCGCCGCCCCGGTTCAGCCGCCGCTCATCCTCAACATCCAATACACCAAGGATCTGTCGTTCGAGGTGCCGAACGCACCCGCCATCTACACGATTTTGCGGTCCGCCCCGGCGGTCAACATCAATCTGGATGTGCAGGTGCGCCGCATCCAGGAAGACCAGACCGTGTTTGAGGTGACGCTGGCGGCGCGGGCGGAGGCGACGATGCCCGCCGCCACCGCCAATGGCGGGGTTGAGGAAAAACCGATGGTCGTTTTCATCGCGGATATCGCTTATGCCGGTATTTTTACGCTGACCGGCGTGCCCGAGGACCAGCAGGAGCCGGTTTTGCTGGTCGAATGTCCGCGTCTGCTGTTTCCTTTCGCGCGCAACATTCTGGCCGATGTCACCCGCGATGGCGGGTTCCCGCCGGTCATGCTGGGGCCGATCGACTTTGTCGGCCTCTGGCACGCCCGCCGCGCCCAGGCCGCCGCCGCCGGGCCCGCCGCCCACGCTTAATCGGGATCTTAAGTTTGGCGCGCGGGCTAAACCGGCGTAAACCTGGCCTCGCGCCCAGGTGCTGACGCGGACCCCAAGGCTTCAAGATAGGCGATGGTCCGGGGCGTGTTCCAATCCGCCGCCCCGTCCATGGTCGCCACCATCTTGCCCGCCGCGTTGATGATAATGCTGTACGGGATCGCGTTGGTGCCGAGCACGCCCATATTATTGCCGTTCGGGTCCAGCAGCACGGGCAGGCTGCGAATGTGATGGCTGGCAAAAAACGGCCGGACATCGGCGGCACCGCCAATATCGATGGAAATTGGTAATATGAGCACACCATGTGGCCGCAGGATCGGGGCAATCGCCGCGAAACTCGGCAACTCCTCTACGCAGGGGCCGCACCATGTGGCCCAGAGATTAACCACCAGCGCCTGGCCGCGATAATCCGCGAGCGTGAGCCGCTTACCCGCCGGGTTATGGAACACAACCGGCGGTGCCGCCTGCGGCATGATCTGCGTCAACGCGTCGGCGGCGTCCGGCAGACCTTCTATAGCCGGTTGCGCGACCGCGAATTTGCCCCAGCCTGCGCCTGCGGCTAAGCCTGCGAAAGCGGCGATGATGGATCGTCTGGTGGGTTGAGGGCGCGCGATTTTGAGCGGAACGGGCAAAAACACGAACAAATCTCCGGTTGGGCAGCTGCAATGGGGCGGGCGTTTCGGCGCCGGCCCCGCTGCGGTGATGCAGGCTATAAATGTCTCGATCGGCTTCGATGCCAAGTTGTGGGCACAGGATATCCTTGCGAGCAAGGCCCATGCCGCCATGCTGGGCGCGCAAGGGATCATCGCCACGGCGGATGCGGCGGCCATCGAGGCTGGGCTGACCGCCATCGGCGATGAGATCGCGGCCGGGACTTTCAGCTTTTCTGACGCGCTGGAGGACATCCACACCAATATCGAGGCTGGGCTGACGGCCCGGATCGGCGATGCCGCTCGCCGCCTGCACACCGCGCGCAGCCGCAACGACCAGGTGGCGACCGATTTCCGGCTTTATGTGCGCGGCGCGATCGACGATGTGCTGGCGCAAATCCATGATCTGATGCGCGCTTTGGCGGGCCGCGCCGCCGAGCATGCCGCCAGCGTGATGCCGGGCTTTACACATTTGCAAACCGCCCAGCCTGTCACCTTTGGCCACCATCTGCTGGCCTATGTCGAGATGCTCGCCCGCGATGCCGGCAGGCTGCGCGATGCGCGGGCCCGCTTAAATGAGTGCCCGCTGGGGGCGGCGGCACTTGCGGGCACTTCGTTCCCGATTGATCGCTACATGACAGCACAGGCGCTGGCCTTCGACCGGCCCACCGCGAACTCCCTCGATTCCGTTTCCGACCGGGATTTCGCGCTCGAATATCTCGCCGCACTGTCCATCCTCGCGATGCATCTCTCTCGCCTGTCTGAGGAGATCGTCATATGGTGTTCCGCTCCATACCGGCTGATCAGCCTCTCGGACGCGTTCACCACGGGCTCCTCGATCATGCCGCAAAAGCGCAACCCGGATGCGGCCGAACTGACCCGCGCCAAAACCGGCCGGATTTTCGGTGGCCTGATTGGGCTGCTGACCGTTATGAAGGGATTGCCGATGGCCTATGCCAAGGACATGCAGGAGGATAAAGAGCCCGTGTTCGACGCCACCGACGCGATCACGCTCTGCCTCGCGGCGACCAGCGGGATGGTGCGGGACATGACCGTCGATACCGCGCGCATGGCGGCTTTGGCGGGTGCGGGCTTTTCCACCGCCACCGATTTGGCTGATTGGCTGGTACGGGTATTGGGCCTGCCGTTCCGTGACGCGCACCACATCACCGGGCGGATCGTCGCGATGGCGGAACAAAAGCAAATGGATCTACCGGATCTAAAGTTGCAAGACATGCAGTTTATCGAGCCACGCATCACGCAGGATGTGTTCGCCGTGCTCAGCGTGGCGGCCTCGGTTGCCTCACGCACCAGCCATGGCGGCACTGCGCCCGCGCTGGTGGCCGCCCAGGCGGCCAAATGGCTGGAGGCGCTGGCATGAAACTCATCGTGATGGTTTTGGTTCTATGCCTTTCCCTGACCGCTTGCGGCCGGCGGGGCAGCCCGACACCGCCGGGACCGGCATCATCGATCACCTATCCACAAACCTATCCCGCCCCCTGATATGGACGCCATGACCAACACCGGCGATGCCGCGTCTCTGGCTGATCTGATGGCCGCGCGGCATGCGTTCAAAATGCACGCGCAAGACGGGCTGTGTTTTGAGGATGTGCCGTTGCACGCCATCGCCGATGCGCACGGCACGCCAACCTGGGTCTATGGGGCGGGCAGCATGGCGGCGCAATACAGCGCCCTGATGGCGGCCTTCCGCGCGGCGAATGTGTCGGCCCATGTGCATTACGCGGTCAAAGCCAATGACCATCTGGCGGTGCTCGATATATTTCGCCAGCTCGGCGCGGGGGCCGATGTGGTGAGCGGCGGGGAGCTGGCGCGCGCCCGCCATGCCGGGATCGCGGCGGCGGATATTGTGTTCTCCGGCGTCGGCAAATCCGCCACTGAAATCGGCACTGCGCTGGCCGAGGGCGTCGGCCAGATCAATGTGGAGAGTGCCGAGGAGCTGGTCATGATCTCAGGCATAGCCAGCGCCATGGGCACCGTGGCTCCGGTCGCGCTGCGGATGAACCCGGATGTCGATGCGGGCACGCATGAGAAAATCACCACCGGCGTCGCGGGTAATAAATTCGGGCTGGCGCAGGCGGATATCCCAGGCTTGTACGCGCGCGCGCGTCTGCTGCCAGGGGTGCGCCCTGTCGGAATCGCGCTGCATATCGGCAGCCAGATTCTCTCCACAGCCCCTTACCGGGCGGCCTATGCCAAGGCCACGGCCATGGTTATCGCATTGCGCGCGGCGGGCGAGAGCGTTGCCGTGCTCGACCTCGGCGGTGGGCTCGGCATCGGCTATGGCGATGAACCGGGATTGTCACTGAGCGCCTTCGCGCAAACCATAAACCACGCCACCAGCGGGCTCGGCGTTAAATTGCTGGTAGAACCCGGCCGCTATCTGGTCGGCGCGGCGGGTTTGCTTCTGGCCTCGGTGATCCTGCAGAAGCACGACCAGGGCAAACGCTTTGTGGTTCTGGATGCGGCGATGAACGACCTCATCCGGCCCGCATTGTACGAGGCCTGGCACGGGATCATGCCGCTCTCGCCGGTCGATTACCGGGCTGGTTTATCCCCCGCCGATGTGGTCGGCCCGGTCTGTGAGAGCGCGGATAGGTTCGCCGCCGACCGGCTCTTGCCCGCGCTGGTGCCAGGGGCGCGCGTCGCGATCCTGGATGCCGGGGCCTATGGCGCGGTTATGAGCAGCCATTACAACGCCAGGCCGCGCGGCGCCGCCATCATGATCTCGGGCGGGCGGTTTCACCTGATCACCCCGCGCCAGGACATCGCCGCTTTATGGGCGGATGAGCAGCGTCTCCCCGGTTAGAGACATATGATAAAAAGATGAATCGCTCTCGCGATCCAGCTTTGTGCCGGAATTCGCCGTCAACTATATGAGTAGAGAGCGATTCAGACATAAAATAGAACTATGGACTGGTTCTATTTGACATTATCGCGCTCTGAGCCGCCCTACCTGCGCCGCATCCGGCGCCGGACAGCCATAATCATGCTGGCTGAAACCGCTTTGCGCGCTATCGCCCCGGCCTGCATGGTGATGCTGTCTTATCTGGTGATCGCCTGTTTCGGCCTCGGGCAATCTTGGCTGTTTGTCGCCACCCTGGCGCTGGCGGCGGGCGCGCTTGCCATCGGAGGCCGTAAGCTTCACTTGCCCACCGCGCATGACATCGACCGCCGGATCGAGACCGCATCCCGCCTGCCGAACCAGCCTTTGGCTGTGCTGGAAGACCACCCGGCCACCGGCGGCGCGCTGGGGGCCGCCATCTGGGCGCTGCACCGGGCCCGTGCTGTGGATCGTCTGGCGAGCGCCAGATCTGGCGGCCTTTTGCCTTTTGCGGCGCGGCAAGACCCGGCATCATTGCGCGGCTTGTTGCTCCTGCTGCTGGGGGTCGCGCTGGTCAGTGGCGGGCCGCGCATCCCGTCACGGCTGGCCGCTTCATTCGCCTGGCCCAACTGGCCCTTCCCCGGTCCCATTGTCACCATCTGGATAACCCCGCCCGCTTACACCGGCCAGCCCGCCATCATGGTAACCCAGGACCCCGTGATCGACACCCTACAGGGGGGGGCGATCTCGGTGCTCGTCGATGGCCGCCGCGCGCCCATTCAACTCGGCGGCAGCCATCTTGCCATCACCCGGCTTGGGCAACAGGATGAGCGCGCCGACGGGGTGATCGTACAATCCGGGCGGCTCAGCATCGGGCCGTGGTGGCACCGTATCGGGCGCTGGACCATCCGCGCCACCCCGCCCGTCGCACCCAGGCTCGCTTTGTCGGCCCTCACGGTCGATGGCAAATACCTCAGTTTTGGTTGGACGATGCAGGATGATTATGGGTTGTCCAGGCTCAGGCTGGTGGTGACGCCAACCGGATATCCGGCGGCGCTGCCGGAGGGTGCCAGCCTGCCGCTCGCCCCCGGGCCGCACAAAGCACGGGTGGATATGCAAGCCTCGCCCTATGTGGGGCAACGGGTCTCGGTGATGTTGCGCGCCACCAACCTGGCCGGGCGGCAGAGCGCGACAGCGCCGCAATTCGTGGTTCTGCCAGAAGAGGATTGGCACGACCCCACAGCCCAGGCCTTGGCACAATGGCGGCTAAGACTGGCGCGGCGACCTGCCAGCGCGCGGATGGTCGGGGCGGGCCTGATGCGCGTCGCCACCGCCCCGCCCAGCCCGATCTCCTTCGCGGCCGACGCCCAACTGGCCGGGCTGGCGAGCGGGTTGCGTACCCGCGCCACCGCGGCCGCTGGGGCCGTCACGCAGTTATTGACACTGATCTCCGAGATTGAGGCCGGGCCGGATTACCAGCCGCGTCTGGCATTTACCCAGGCCGCCCGGGCCTTGCTGATGGCATTGTCACTGAACAACACCGGCACAGGCGCGTTGCAACAGCCCTTGAGCCGCCTCAACAGCGCGCTTGCACGCCATATGGCGGCCATACGCCCGGGTGCGGATAGCCGGAAAATGGCACAAATGCTGGACCAGATGGCGATGCAGATCGCGGCCGACCGGGCTGCCGGACGAACCGACAAGGCCGCCGCCGAACAGCGCGCGCTCGCCGCCGCCTTGCGGGCGCTGGAACATGCTACGCCCATGAACGCGGCGCAGGAGGCCCAGGCGCGGGCAGACGCCGCCGCCGCGCAAAGCCTGAACAGCCTGATACAAAAACAGACCAACCTGCTCGACGCCACCGCGCAAGGCAACGCCACGCCCGCCGCACAGGGCGCGTTGGGCGACCAAACGGAACAGCTTCAACACAGCCTGGCCAAAGCCAGGCTCCCGATATTACCGGGCCTTGACGGCGCCATGGCTGCGATGCGCCGGGCACAAAATGCACTGGCCCAAGCCGATGACGATACCGCGCAAAACACTGAGACTCAGGCCATCATGGGGTTACAAAAAGCCGCCGCAGCCCTCGCGGCGGCGCAGCGCCAAGCGATGTCCGGCCAAGATGGCAGCAACCAGGGTGGCGACGGCCAAGGTGATGGCGAAGACGGCACCAGCGACGGATCATCGCCACAGGATTTGCGGTTGAACAGCACCAACCCAGCGGCGGCGGTGGAGCAGGAGATTATTAAACGCGATTCAAACCCTGCTCTGCCCGCCGCGACGCACGTCTATTTGCGCCGTTTGCTCACGCCTTGAATTCTGGCACGCGGGCGGGGGCCATCAGAAAATATTCAGGAACCGCGTCATCAATCCGGGGCTCTGGTTGGTTGTTTGCGGCGTTGCGCCATCGGTCACAGGCTGGCCGAGGGCCTCGTTCTCCTGCAACCGCTGCTGCTCCGCACCGGCGTCTACGGTGGGCGCGGTGGCGGGCGCGGTGCCCATCAGCTTGGCAACGAAGCCCGGTGGCTTGCTGGCCACCAGCGCATCTTGGTTGACCGCCGCCCTGATCCCGGCGGGCGGGGTGGGTCCAGCCTGCGCCAGCAGCGCCTGCTCACCCGGGGTGGCGGCAGCACGCGGCGCTGGCGTGATGGCGTTGCCGGGGTCGATCGCGTCGGCCCCACTTTGCGCGGCATCAACCTGTTGCGGGCGCGGCTGGCCAGGGTTGGGCGGCGGCAATTGCCCCAGTTCCGGCGGCAATGAGAGCGGCGCTTGCGTGCCGACATCGAACGCATCCGGCGGATTAGCCTCCAGCCCAAAGGTTTTCTTGGTCGCATCGCTGCACCCGGTCAGGGCGATAGCGAGCACGGCACAGGTAACGATGGCACAAAAATGTCTCATGGCGTCTTCCTATCGCTGCCCGCCCTGCGCCGCAACTGGCGGGCGGGCGAACAGGCTTTCGACCATCAATGCGATCACGCCGCAAACGATGGCCGAATCCCCGACGTTGAAAACATACCAGGAATAGCCGCCGACATGCGCCTGGATGAAATCCACCACCGCTCCGTAATGCAACCTATCCGCCACATTGCCCACAGCACCCCCGCCGATCGCCCCGATGGCGAGCGATTTCAAACATGTATCAGACCGCCACAGCCAGATACCCAGACAGATGATCACGCCTGCGGCAATGGCGACGAGGCCCAATTTCGCCCCGCTGCCCGCGAACATCCCGAAGGTGATGCCGTGGTTCCAGACCAGCACGAAATTCAGCACCGGGGCCAGCACCAGCACCTGCCCATCCTGTAAATGCAGCCCGTGCAGAACCCAGTACTTGGACCCCTGATCGGCCAGAAGCACCAGCACGGCGAGCACCAGCCCCGCGGCGCGCCTGTTGGTCACGGGCTGACGGTCTCGCAGCAGCGCAGGCATAGCGTGGGGTGAGCAGCATTGCGCCCCACTTCAGGGAGGACCCGCCAACACCGTTCACATTTAGCCCCCTGTGCCAGTGCTGCGGCGTTCTGCGCGCCCGGCATGGCGCGGGACGTGATGCAGATATCCGCCCAGGCGTCGAGATCATCCAAAACGCCCAAAGCGGCTGGGCTTATGATCGCGTCGGCCTGCAACGATGAACCGATGGTCTTATCCCGCCGCATCGCCTCTATGCCGATGGTGATGCTGGCGCGGTGCTCGCGGATCAGCCGCCAGGTTTCCGCCAGCGTGTCATCGCGCCAGCCCTCCGGGATTTCAGGGAACAGGCTGGTATGCACGCTCTGCTCAGGCCCGAACCGCGTGGTCCAGGCATCCTCCGCCGTGAAGGGCAGCGCCGGTGCCAGCCAGGCGGTAAGACAACGATGCAAAATGTCCAGCACGGTGCGGCTGGCCTGGCGTTTGCCCGCTTTCACGGAGTCGCAATAGAGACTATCCTTGCGGATATCGAAATAAAACGCCGAAAGGTCGGTCGCGCAAAAATGGTGGATCGCGGGGTACACGCCGGTCCAGTCATGGCTGGCAAGCGCCTTGCCGATCAGCGCATTCAGCTCCCATAGGCGGTGCAGGATGAACCGCTCCAGCGCGGGCAAGCTGGCGTCTGGCAGGATTTCCGACGCGGTAAAACCGTCCAGCGACCCCAGGATCCAGCGGAGTGAATTGCGCAGCCGCCGGTATAATTCCGCCTGCTGCTTCAATATGTCCGGGCCGATGCGCAAATCTTCCGAGGTATCCGCGTTCATCACCCAGAGGCGCAGAATATCGGCGCCGTATTTGTCGTTGACCTCCTGCGGGGCGGTGACATTGCCGAGCGATTTGGACATTTTCCGCCCGTTTTCATCGAGCACGAAGCCATCGGTGACGATCGCCTTGAACGGCGCCACGCCGCGCGTGCCCACCGCTTCCAGCAGCGAGGACTGGAACCAGCCGCGATGCTGGTCCGAGCCTTCCAGGTACACATCCGCCGGCCATTTCATCCCCCGCGCTTCCAGCACGAAAGCATGGGTGGAACCGGATTCGAACCAGACATCGACCACGTCGAAAATCTGCTCGTAATGGTCGGGATCATAGTCC
>JAQNCU010000070.1 GCA_029077775.1 Acidocella sp.
TCACAACATTGATAATTCTGGCGGCATCGTATACGACCCTGAAAGCACAACGCATGCCCAGAATCAGCACGGAACTTTATCTTTGCATTTATGCTGTGTTGACGTGGTTTTTGACGTCAAGTTTCTACAAGTTGATGTTGGGTACCTGGCACACTTTGCGCGGGGCGAAAGCCAATCCCTGGCACCCCATGCATTTTGCTACCGAACCACGGCCAGAAGCGCGTGTTGCCATACTGTTTCCAGTTTATCATGAAGATGTTGGCCGTGTCGCGGCTGGCATGGCGGCCACCTGGGGCAGTATCTTAAAGACAAGACCTGACTTGGCCACGCAATTCGAGTCTTATATGCTTTCGGATAGTCGTGATATTGCGTATTGGATTGCCGAGCAGGCTGCCATACATCAGCTTTCAGCCAATTTTCCGGATGGCCGTTTTTTCTATCGGTGCCGCGCATCTAATCTTAATGCCAAGATAGGAAACGTCACAGATTTCTGCCGCCGTTGGGGGCAGAACTATGACTATATTTTAGTTATGGATGCTGACTCGGTTATGGATGGCGATACCTGTATCGCGCTGCTTTGTATGATGGAAGGCAATCGCAAACTTGGAATCCTTCAGACCAACCCGAAACCTGTATTGCGAACCAGTCTTTTTGGCCGGATGCAGCAATTCGCAGGTCGGCTGTACGGCGCTGTGTACTCGCATAGTCTGCAAGCCATGTATATGGGACACGCCTCGTATATCGGCCATAACGCCATGATTCGGACGAAGGCGTTTATGGATCATTGTATCCTGCCAGAGTTATCCGGCGACGCCCCTTGGGGCGGTAAGCCGCTCAGCCATGATATCGTGGAATCAGCAATGATGTCGCGGGCTGGTTATGAGGCTTGGTTCCTGCCCGAGTTGGAGGGGTCATATGAGGAAATTCCGGCAAATCTACTGAGCTTTCTGATGCGTGAACGTCGATGGATGCAGGGAAATCTCCAGCATCTCAGGCTACTTTTTATAAACGGGTTGCAATCAATTTATCGAATCACTTTTCTGAATGGATCTATGGGTTATTTATCGGCGCCATTATGGGCCAGTTTTCTTGTCATCTCCGGCTACAGCATGGTCCATTTTTTAAGTACTGGGTACTTAGCTGTCGGCAATATGACCACTTTGGCGATACCTATGATGATGCTCTTGGTTTCATCTATGGTATTTTTGTTTATGCCAAGACTTTTAGCACTCGTCATTTATATTGAAAACGGACGAGCGTCTTTGTACGGGGGGAAAGATAAGCTTGTTTGGTCGATGGTCCTGGAGACGCTGTTTTCTTTTTTTTTCTCGCCGATCATGATGATATATATCACGAAGTTTGTCTGGTTGTGGGTGAAGCGCAAGACGATTTCCTGGGGAAATCAACAGAGAAATGATGCGCCCTTGACGTGGAGAGTTTGTGTTCAATATTTCGGGTGGGTCAGCTTGTTGGGTATTGTGTTCTGGGTTGCTATGGGTTACCAAGTTGCTCAAGTGAACTCTACGTCAGAGGTGATCCTGGAGACGTTTGCTGGCTCGTGGGCTTCGCCTGATAATATTTTGCTTTGGTTCTTCCCCATCCTCGCCGGATTTTCATTTAGCGTCCTGATTGTCCGCTTTACATCGCGGAGCTTTCCCTGGCTCATGAAGCATAATCTTTTTATGATACCAGAAGAAATAAATGTTCCAGACGTCCTCTCGGACCTCAAGAAATGGGAAAGTGTTATGGCGGAGTCATTGCCAGACCATACTGATACACGAGCAGCAATTGCGTTTGCCGTGAGTTCAAAATATTTTTTTGTGCAGCATCGCAGGGAGACAAAGTGCCGGTCTCACGTCCGGACACAGTTATTATCAAAAATTCTAGGTGGTTGTACGCTGTCAGACATGGAAATGCGTATCGCATTATCTGATCGATTTTGTTTTGACGCCATTCATAAACTGAATGTTAGAAATTGAAACTGAAAAGCGGCCATGTGCCGTCGCGCGTATGTGATGTGGATTTTGGCGGACATTTCGTTTTATGTCTGTAAAAATAGATCAAATACATCGATGTCATATGGGAGGCTTATATAAATGGACAGCCAAGCGCGGTTTGAGTTGTTTGCTTTTTGGCGGACCTCGGCCACTTATCGGGTCCGGGTTGCGCTTAACCTTAAAGGTCTGGCGGCTGATGAGCGTTTCGTGAATTTAGAGGCAGGCGAACAGCGCAGTGAGGCGTTTTTGAAGGTCAATCCCATGGGGGCCATACCGGCTTTGATCGATCGGGATGAGGGCAAGTTGTCGCCGCCGATCACGCAATCGCTCGCCATACTTGAATTTCTGGATGAGGTTCAGCCCGCGCCGTCGATATTGCCCACCGGTCCGCACGGTCGGGCGCGGGTCCGCTCGCTGGCCGCGATGCTGGTGGCAGACACCCACCCGTTGATCACGCCGCGCGTGATCAAATACCTCACCGACGAGGCCAAATTCGATGCGGAGGCGGTAAAGGCTTGGCGCCTTAAATGGTTCACCACCGGGCTTCTCGCGTTTGAGCAGAGGCTGGAAACCGAGGCGGAGACAGGTACATTCTGTCATGGGGAGGACATCACCATGGCGGATATTTGCCTTGCCAGTATCAAAATTGTTCTGCCGATCTTCAAGATTGAGGTTTCAGGGACACCGATGATCGACCGTATTTTCGCTGCCTGTGAGCGTCATGAGGCGTTTATTCAGGCGGCGCCGAACCGGCAATTCGGCGCGCCTTCATAGGATTATGTAACCAAAGACCTGACGGCGTGAACCACAGTGGCGATTTGATTTACGGCTTGTCCCGCCATCAGGCTCGCCAAATGGGCCGCATGAGGGACCAAAAGCCCGGAATGATCCTCTCGGACGATGGCAAGCAGGGGGGAGAGAACAACGAAGGTCCAAATAACGCGCCGCATTTCAGGTGTTCTCCTCGACTGAGTCACTGATATAATTTGTGGTA
The DNA here is from genome assembly GCA_029077775.1 of Acidocella sp. Classification (GTDB taxonomy): domain Bacteria; phylum Pseudomonadota; class Alphaproteobacteria; order Acetobacterales; family Acetobacteraceae; genus Acidocella. Next base: position 2,992 of record JAQNCU010000070.1, read on the forward strand.
AAGATTGTGGCGATTTAGCGGCGGGAATGAAACGCAATGCAACACGAATGTTCCCCCGCTCAGGCTGTTTGGCGGCGGCGGCGGTCTATCATCGGATGCTCGATTGTGATGTGCAGAATCCAGGCGAGCGGCATGGCGATTCCGATGGATATCAACGCGAAGACCGCGATTTTTGTTATCGACGACAGGTGGTCATGGATGCGGGCGAGAATTGCGGCGGCGAAGATCGCGCCCAGCGGATGACTGAGGTAGAACGGATAGCTGATAGCGCCCAGGAACCTGGCGACGGGGTTTAGCAGCACCCCGACGGGCGCGCGCCCCATGCCACCCACCAGGCATGTCGCGCCCGCCATTTCAAATATGCGTGTGATGCCGCCGTGGCCGAAGATGATATTTGTGCTTAGCAAAAGGCACAGGCCAAAAAGTGGTATGGATTTTCGCCGCCATATGCCGTCCGGTACGGTGTTGATAAGAGCGCCGAGCACAAAAGCGGGCATGAAAACCAGCGGCGTGCCCCGTGCCAGGGGAACGATGACGGCAGTGCCCAGCAACGCCAGCGCCAGCCGTTTTTGTGAACGACCAGCCGCGAACCAGATGAGCACGATGACAACGCTGCCGATAACTTCGACCTGGAGCGACCAGAGCACGCCGTTTACCGAGACGGTCCATAAAAGGGCAGTGGAGATGATGGACATCAGTGCGGCATGTTTCACGATGCCGATGGTCACCGTGGTGATGATGATTAACGGATATAGCCGCTGGATGCGCGCGCGCAGATAGGCGATGAAGCCCGATGCGGAGAGGTTTTTCCGCGCGAATGAGTGCCACAAGACATGGCCGCTGAGGACGAAGAAAACCATCACGGCGGCGTCGCTCGGCATAACGACCGATAGCAGCCGGAGCCCGATTTCGGACCCTGACATTGCCGGAAAGTTATGGAGGTCTGTTGACCAGAGCGCTAACCCCGTGACCGCGAGGAGACTATGGCCAAGGGCGACACTGAGAGCGGCATACCCGCGAATGCCGTCAAGTGCTTCGATCCGTTTGGTCATGGTAGCGGTATAGATTAGCGAAACGGGGTGGGCAATGAATCAGGTGGGTATAGGTGCGGAAGGCGTTTTCAGCCTATCACGCCGCGCAGTCTGCGAAGAGGCCGCGTGAGCCGCCAGGAGTTTGACTCCCGCATGGCTTTTAGCTGTGCGGACAGACTCTCGGCGCGGGCGCTGATGGTGCCGAATTCGTAGCTCAGAGCTGCGGCAGAGGGTTTTCGCGCCAAAGATCCGGCCTTTAGGAGGTCTATAAACCTGTATTCGGCTGCGTTAACCTCCCTCAGATACCTATATGTCTCGTCTTTAAGGGGGGTTTCCGGAGCGCCGTTGGGCACGCGGTTCACTTCGCCGATTTCGGTTATGGCCATGAATTTCGCTGTATCAGCATAGGTTTGGGCGATATCGGGAAAATGGTTGACGACGGCAAAGCGCCCGATGACCACGTCAGCAAGGGCTGGGATGACCGCGTCGGGCATGGTCTCGTAGCGTGGAGGTTTGGGAGATGTATCGCCAAAAAGTAATTGCCAGAAGCTGTTGATGTAATAATTTTTATAGAAAGGCTCGACAGCGACACGCAGCAGCAAATCATCCATGGTAACGGTTGGGTCGAACAAAGCCGCGATCGTTTCGGGGCTTAGCAGCAATGTGAGAAGTAGGAATTCAGGCGAGGTTTTAGGGATGCTCCCAATAAGGGAATGCAGATAGCTGATCTCTGAGACCAGACGCTCGACCGGGTCACGGATGATGGTGACGTATTGATGCTCGTCGGTGGAGAGAATGGCTGTGATGTTTTGGCGGGTGTGGTGGTGAAAAATCCCCGGCGCGTGGGGTTGACCGGCCCGTGGCATAAGGTCAGCCAGGGCTTGAAGTGTATGATAGGGTGAACCGGTCAGAATTCTCGAATGATCATAGAGGTCATAGGCGGGTATTTGATGGAGTCCAGCCAGCCGCGACAATGAATGCCAAAGGCTGGAACCACCTGTTCGGGGGATGTGAAAAAATACCACAGCCATTCTGTCTGTAATGTGAATCACACTGCCGGGAGTCAAGGTAAAAATGAACTCGAAATGTAATAAATTGTACGCTCAAATGGCACGCCACGCCGCCATTCCTGGACGAGGCCATTAATCATACTGATCGGCCGAGAGGATGGCTCAGTCTCAGAGGCGGATGGTATCGCGTGTGGGGTTGGTGGGGCGGCCACGCGCTAGAAAAAATTTATCAATTGGGACCTCCGGGGGAGATCCGTTGCGAATTTTGTCGGTTTGGTAGGTTATCTTACTTAAGCGTGATGGTCTGTGTGGGGCCACTTGACGGTGTGGGGACGGGGACAATCAAGATAGGTTTGACATTATTAGACACATTCAAACCGTTTGCCGCCGCGTCGAAAGTCGTACTGATATTGCCGCCTAAGCTGACCACGGCGGTTATCGTCAACATCACACCGAAGCATGCGATGAGCGCATATTCGAGGGCTGACACACCACGCCGATCAGCGTTGAATGAGGCCAAAATGCGTTGGCTGTTATCGAGTATCAGAGGCATTGTTAATTTTTATAAAGTTTTGAATGAAAATGCAAAAGAATTTATGAATATTTTTGGATATTAGTTTGCTGACAGATGAAATATATTAAGTATTTGTATGAAACGTTGTGCAAATAATGAAATGTTTATGCTTACAATGTATGGTTGGGTCGTAAAAAATGGGTTTTTTGGTTAGTCTATAAAGTTAGTGAGGGGATAGCGAAAACGCGCATAGCTTTGATTTTGAACAATAAAATCTGCGTGGTCGCCAAAATAGAAGCGTTGACGGTGACATGAGAATGACATGGTCAAGCCTTAAAAGATCGCATTCACACGGTTTCTGGTGCAACAGGTATTCGGTGCGCGCGGATTTTTGGTATCAATATTAAATTTAAGTTATTTTTAAAGAAATATTGCGTACTGAGTTAATGAAATGCCACGACTATGAAAAAAATTTCAAAAAAATAAACAACATCAATTGGTTGTTGTTAAACGTCTTGGCGGTGTCCGCGAGTCCCGTGAGGGATTTTTTCAGGGTTGTAATGGCGCCCTGCGACAGGAGACTGTCACTGATGTCTGGTAAAATTTGCTTCGAACGAGCCTTGTTTCAGAGAACCGGAGCAAGATCCAGATGCGAAATTGTCAGTGTGATGATTTCTTCACTGAAAAATTTGATGTCAAACAAGCGGCTATTTCTGTGGGGGGTAATAACAATACCAACAGAACCCCTCAGGACGAGATGCTTGCCGAAAAACAAGTCCCGCCTCAGGCTAACCATCTGGTTTACTTGAAAATATTTTTTGTGATCCCGTTGGGGCAGGTTATCCTGCGCCGCCACACCACAACCCAGTCTGGCAGCAAGCGTGGCCCAATCCTTGCCTTTTGAAATCATACCACGAACCGGCTGGGCGCGGATTTTTCGAGAGGGTGATAATGCGTTCATGACCGCCTGATTTCAAAAAAATTGCCTTTTATTTATAATAAACTATTACTCATCTTCGCAAGCGTCGATGTTTCACGTCCTGGTGATATTTGGGGTTTGTATTCAGTGAGCTGATTAAACGTCTCCGCGGCCGCCGCCCGGTGGCGGTAAAACAAGCGAGCGTAACCGATATTCTGGTCTGTTTTTGCCGTTTGCGCGCAGGTCAGGGGGGCATTTCATGGTGGCATTGAAGGCCGCCATGTCAGTATGCCAAACCGGGGTTACAGAACTGAAGGATAATCTTATGCGCGATTTTCATCTGCCCGGGCGCAGCGCGGTCTATGCCGCCAGCGCCATGGTTGCGACCTCGATGCCGCAGGCCAGTCTCGCGGCAATCGATATGCTGAAAGCCGGGGGTAATGCCCTGGATGCAGCGGTTGCGGCGGCCGCCGTCCTGGCGGTGGTGGAGCCGCAATCCACAGGCATCGGAGGTGATTGCTTTTGTCTCTATAAGCCAAACGGTAAGCCTGTGGCCGCCTTCAACGGCTCCGGCCGCGCCCCGGCAGGTGCGCATATCGGGGCGTTGCACAGTGCCGGGGTCACCAAATGGGAGGATACGTCACCACACGCCGTGACCATTCCCGGTGCCGTTGCCGCCTGGGAGATGTTACTGAAGGCTCATGGCCGGAAATCCATGGATCAGGTGTTGAACGCCGCGATCGGCTTTGCCGAACATGGCTATGTGGTGGCACCCCGTGTGGCCCATGACTGGGCGGCAAGCGAGGCGAAGCTTCGCAAAACGGGGGCTGCTGGTCTCCTGGTCGATGGTGCTGCACCGCGCACAGGCACCATCATGCGCCATCCCGGGCTTGCCGCGAGCCTGCGCAAGATAGCCGCCAATGGCGCCAAAGCCTTTTATGAAGGTGAGATGGCCGCCGCCATGGTCGCGGCATTAACCGCTCGCGGCGGCTTCCACACCGAGGCTGATTTTGCCGCCGGGTTGGGCGCTGGCCTGTTCGTTGACCCGATTAGTGCCAAATTCACCGGGCACGATGTTTGGGAGTGTCCGCCCAACGGCTCGGGTGTCATAGCGCTTATGATAATGGGGATCATGAATGGTTTTGCCCCCAAGGGCGATCCGCTGGACCCGCTGCGCGTCCATCGTCATATCGAGGCGGCGCGGCTGGTCTATCGGGACCGGGATGCATTTCTGGCCGATCCGGCGCAGGTTGACGTGCCGGTTGCGCACCTGCTCAGCGACGAATATCTCGCGGGTCTGCGCGCGCTGATCGATGATGACCGCGCCATGGCAAGCCTGCCGGAAGCTGGCCACGCGCACCGCGATACGGTGTATATCTCGGTGGTCGACCGGGACGGCAATGCGTGCAGCTTCATCAACTCGTTATTTGATAGCTTCGGCTCCGGCATCATCGCCGGGGATACCGGGATTGTGCTGCATAATCGCGGGCTGGGGTTCAGCCTGACACCGGGGCATCCGAATTGTATCGCGCCCCATAAGCGGCCGATGCATACGATCATCCCGGCGATGACGACCCGCAATGGCCAGGCTGAAATCGTCTTCGGTGTCATGGGTGGGCATTATCAGCCGATGGGGCAGAGCTTTGTGTTGGGCAATATGCTGCAATACGGGCTGGACCCGCAGGCGGCGGTCGATCTGCCGCGCTATTTCCCATGGGCCGGCCAGGTGGAGCTTGAGCGGGGTATTCCGCCCGCCACACGCGCCGGATTGGCCGCACGGGGGCACGCGGTGAATACGCTCGATAAATCGCATGGCGGCGCCCAGGCCATTGTCATCAACCATGCCGCCGGCGTGCTCATCGGCGGATCGGACCCACGGAAGGATGGCTGCGCGCTCGGCTACTGACAGGCATGAGATAAGGTTGTTCCCACAACCACATAAATGGCCTAATAACATTGCGATTCCAAAATAATTTGGGCAGTTAACCCTCGGGCTGCCGAAATTAATAGGATCGCTTTTACATGAACACGGCTTTTATCACGGGCATTACGGGGCAGGACGGTGCCTACCTTGCCAAATTTCTGCTGGAGAAAAACTACCGCGTGATCGGTATGATCCGGCGTTCGGCGTCGTCAGATGTCATCGGCGAGCGGTTGCGCTGGCTTGGCGTGCTGGACCATGTCGAACTGGTCGACGGCAATCTGACTGATCTGTCCAGCCTGATCCGTCTGCTTGGCCAGTATAAGCCAGATGAGGTCTATAACTTCGCGGCGCAGAGTTTCGTGGCGACCTCGTGGCAGCAGCCGCTTGTCACCGGCACTGTCACGGGTATGGGTGCGGCCAATATGCTGGAAGCCTTGCGCATCGCCCACCCCGTCGGGCGGTTTTATCAGGCATCGTCCTCGGAGATGTTTGGCAAAATCCAGGCGGCAGCGCAGTCTGAGACAACGCCCTTCTATCCCCGTTCGCCTTATGCCGCGGCTAAGCTATACGCGCATTGGATGACCGTGAATTACCGGGAGAGCTTTGGGCTGTATGCTTCGTCGGGGATTTTGTTCAATCATGAGAGCCCGTTGCGCGGCATCGAATTCGTCACGCGGCGGATCACCGATGGCGTGGCGCGGATCAAGCTCGGCCTTGCCGACCATCTGACATTGGGAAATTTGGGCGCGCGACGCGATTGGGGTCATGCGCGAGATTACGTGAAGGCGATGTGGCTGATGCTGCAACAAGACGTACCTGATGATTACGTGATCGCCACAGGCCATGATGCCACCGTGCAGGAATTTTGTAACCTCGCCTTTGGTCATGTCGGGCTCGATGCATCGGCCTATATCCGGGTTGACTCTGCACGGTTGCGCCCCGCCGAGGTGGATGTGCTGCGCGGCGACCCGGCCAAAGCCAATAACGCCCTTCATTGGCACGCTGAAACGCCCCTGCCTGCCTTGGTGGCGGAAATGGTCGAGGCGGATCTCGTCAGGCATGGCCGAGCGCGATAGACAAAATTTGTGTTCCGGTGATTTTGTAAGAACCATGAACAGCATTGAGCGTGCTATCCATATCGGTGGCCGTCCGTGATCAAAGATGGATTGCGGTCATCCGGTATCCTCATCACCGGCGGCGGTGGGTTTGTGGGGACGTATCTGCTGGCGGCGCTGCGTGCGGCGTTGCCCGACATGCAAATGTTCGCCCCGCGCGCAGCACAGCTCGACATTATCGATGCCGACGCTTTGCGCGATGTCTTCGCCGCGCACAGGCCCCGCATATGCCTACATCTGGCGGGCATTTCCTCTCTGAAGGCGGCGCGCGCCGCGCCGTCTCAGGCATGGGCGGTTAATCTACAGGGTAGTTTGAACGTCGCCGATGCGATCCTCGCAACGGTGCCGCACTGCCGGATGATCCATATCTCAAGCTCGGAATGCTATGGCGCGAGCTTTTTGAGTGGGTTGCCGTTGGATGAGACGGCGGTTCTGGCGCCCATGAATTTATACGCGGCGACCAAGGCGGCGGCCGATTTGGCGCTTGGCGCGCGTATGGCCGACGGCTTGCGTTTGCTGCGTCTGCGCCCATTCAACCATACCGGGCCAGGCCAGAGTGAGGATTTTGTGGTGCCCGCCTTTGCCGCGCAGATCGCCCGTATTGAGGCTGGACACATCCCGCCGGAAATCTTGGTCGGCGCGCTCACCCCGGTGCGTGATTTCCTTGATGTTCGCGATGTTTGCGCGGCCTATGCCGCCTGTGTGGCGCGCGCGGAGGATCTGCCGGATGGCATGATCCTGAACATCGCGAGCCAAGCAGGTGTCAGCATCGGCAGCGTGCTTGAAACCCTGCTGGCGATGGCCTCAACCGCGATCACCATCCGGGAAGACCCGGCCCGCTTACGGCCTGTTGAAATTCCGGTCGCAATCGGCAATGCGTGGCGCGCGGGCGATCTGCTTGGCTGGGAACCCCGTATCGGCCTTGCCACGACATTGCGCGATGTTCTCGATCAGGCGCGCCGGCAGGCCGGGCGCGGGCCTATTTGACCTCAAAAATGTCGATACGCTGCGTGCAGCCACTACTTAGCGACCAGGGGCCATGGGTGGCGTTCGACGAATAGAAAAGTGCCGGGCGGGATGTACAGAATGGGTCGAACGCCCCGAGGTTTGCGGTATCGGTGCGCAATAATTTCAGGGATAGGTTTTTGGGTATCTCGACCACAGGCCAGTGCGGCACCGCCAAATAATCACCCGCCACCAGATGGGATGCATGGA
>JAQNCU010000470.1 GCA_029077775.1 Acidocella sp.
ACATGCATGCGGTTGGCGCGGGCGGCAACCAGCGCAGTCTCGGCCCTGTGGTAATCCGCGATCGACTGTGCATCCGGGGCAATGACGGCAATAGGCTCACCGGCGGAAACCATCTGGCCAGCAAGCACGGGTATACTCGTGACGATGCCCGCACCCGGCAAGGTCACAGTTTTTTCTGCCTCTGGCCCCGCAATGATGCTGCCGTAACCAGAAACCTGAGACGGTAACGAGCCAGGCGAGAGACTGATCATATCAACCTGCACGCTTGGCACCGCCGCCATTGGCGCGTGCGCGCCAGGAAGTACATAAACCACCACACCAGCCACCGCGACAAAGACAACAACCAGCCAGGGCAGAAAACGCTTCATGAAGATGCTTTCAGATCAGATGCGGCAACCGGCGGCAGGCCTATGGCAAGCAGGGTGGCCAGAGACAGGCGCGCGTTCAATAATTCAGCACGAAGCGTTATCGCCTCACGGGTACGGTCGGCGGCGGCGGTTTGTAAATTTACGGCGCTCAGCGCGTCCAGTGTCCCCTCGGCGAAGGCAGTCTGCGCTTGGGCGGCGATCCCGGTGGCTTGCGCGGCGGCGCGGTCGGCGGCTTTGCTTTGGGATTGCAGCAATGCGATTGTTGCCAGCAAAGATTGCGCGCCGCCACTGGCCGCCGCGAGGCTGGCGGAGAACTGCGCTTTGAGCACGGCCCTCGTCGCCTGGGCTGTCGCAATGACACCTCGATTGCGGTTAAAAATCGGCAGATTTAGCGTGACCTGGGGCCCGACACTGACAACCTTGCTGGTGTCACTGCCGCCCGCCACCCCCAGGCTCACGGGCAGAAACTGGGTCAATATCGCGGCGCGCAGCCGCGCATCAGCTTGTCTGTAACCATAGCGCAACGCGATCAGGTCAGGCCGGCGCATGGCGAGCGTGGCCAGCGCCTGATCCGCTTCGGCTTGCCCGATCGGCGGGATCTCCGGCAATATAACGCTGACCGCCACCCCCGGCTGCAAACCGAGCAACGCGTCAAGCTGGTTCGCGTCGCGCTGTTGGGTCTGGATCGCCGAATTCAGCGCCGTATCGGTTCCCGCCAGCGCCGCGAGGCTGGCGGAACTGGCCGCGATTGTCAGATTACCGGAGGTCACAAGGTGGCTGGTCTCGGCATTCACCGCCGCCAGCGCCGCGCGGTCCTGCTCCAACGTTGAGACAATGCGCCGATCTGCGGCGAGCGAAACCACGAGTTGCTCGGCCTGGCTCGCGACCTGCCATTCCTGCCACAGAATGCTCGCGTCAACCTGCGCCAATCCAGCCTGGGCGGCCGATTTATTCACCGAATAGGTGATCAACGCGGCGACATCCTCGGTCAGGCTGCCCGAGATGGCGGGCGCACTCCCCGGGCCGCTGAGGAGTGCGGCGAATCCGCCGGTGAGCGTGGGGTCGGGCAGCAGGCCCGCGCTCAGCAACTCCGCCTTGGCCACACCGTGCTGGGCGCGCGCCGCGACCAGGTCCGGGTCGTTCAAAACCGCCAAAGCGGCGAGATCTGGCGCGCTGAGGCGGCCTGTTACCGGGATAAATTTGCCGCCGACAGGTCCTCGGTTCAGCCGCGAAAGCGACGTTTTCAGCGGTGAATAGAGGTTTAGTGGTGCACTGTGATATGCCGCACAACCCGAAAGGCTGACCGCCATAATGCCAGCGCATATCACCGTCAGCGCCTGTCCATGTTTCATCAACCCGGCCTTCATGCCGTCGAACTGACAGAGTGAACTTGCCCAGAACCTATCCGTAACATTGTCGTTTTTTAACTTAAGCGTCCAATGACCTGACGATGCTATGCTTTTAGACCTCATGGTAATCGTGAAATACTTACGGTGATCCGTTCGCGCGAGAAGCAATTTCAGCCGGGTCTTTGCGGAGACCGGATTATCGGTCATCTTGACCGCTGCCCCGGCTGCGCCACGTGATGGAACCATATGAATATTCTCCTGATCGAAGATGACGCCAAGACCGTCGAATTGCTCCGTGCGGGACTGGAACCCGAAGGCCATAATATTACAATGGCACAAGATGGCCGTGCCGGGCTGATGGCGGCAGCAGGCAGCGTGTTCGATCTGTTGATCATCGACCGGATGCTGCCCCTGTTGGATGGTGTCTCGCTTGTCCGT
>JAQNCU010000471.1 GCA_029077775.1 Acidocella sp.
GTGCTCGACAGCCGGGATATTCGGGCGCGCTTCGGGCTCGGGCCGTTTACAGGGCAGCTTTTCATACACGCGGTTGGCGTGGCCGGGCATGATGTGGTGAAATACGCGCTGGATACCTATGCCAGCGATAACGGCGCCTCGCTGTCTTGCACACATGACGCAAACGCCTGGCCGTCTGACCGATTTGCCGGCTTGCCCGCCCCGCGCGCGGATGAGCATGTGGTGCTGTGGGTGCAGAACAGCCACGCCGTACCCATCCCCGCCGGGGCGATGGCGCTGGACCGCATGGGGGCGGAGTGCCCGGTCGCGATCACTGTCGAGATCCCCGGCTTTGCCACGCACCCGGTCAATCTGCGGGATTATCTGCCGGGGCTTGCCTGGCCCGCGCAGATCGAGCTGCGGGCCGGGCGGCATATCGTGCGGCCCCGTTACGAGGTCACACGCGCCGGGCGGACACGGATTGCGCATATCAATGTCGAGCGCGGAGATCTCGCCCCTGATCCGGCCTTAAGCGCGCTGCATCCGGCGCTGGGGCGCGGGTTTTTGTTGCCCTTTCCGGTGTTGCCGCGCGCGCGGTTCAAAACCATTTTCCAGCCGACGCCAATGGCGATCTCGGAGCAGGACATGCCGTTGCGGGTGGATGTATTCGCACCCGATGGCGCGCCTGTGGCCAGCCATTATATGGGGGTGCTGGGCCGCGCGCATGATGTTGCGGTGGATCTGGACGACGTGCTGACCGATGGCGCTCTGGCTGAAGGCGGCCATGCCGAGCTGGTTTATGATTTCCGGCAGGGCGGGCAGGGCAATGGCTGGCTGCACGCGCTGTTTCGCTTTGAGGACCGGATGAGCGGCCATGCGGCTGAGAGCAGCTTCGGCGCTCATATCTTTAATACGCTGATGACCTATAAGAACGAGCCGCAAAGCTATACCGGCAAGCCGCCGGGCCTTTCCACGCGGCTATTCCTGAAGCTCGGGTTCGGCGGGCGGGAGAGTTTTTGTGTGCTGATCTATCCGGCATCCGCGCCATGGATGGCGGCATCTCAGACCATGATCGAGCTTTATGACGGCCAGGGCGTGCTGGTCGCGTCAACGAGCCGCCAGATTGCTTGTTCGGGCTCGGCCATCATCCGGCCCGCGCAATGCTTCGATGCGGCGCAACGGCGCGCGGCGGGGGAGACGGGGTATGTGCTGATCCGTGATGTGACCTGCCGGTTATTCGGGTTCCATGGCGTGGATGACGGCGTCGGCGGCTTTTCCTTCGACCATATGTTCGGGTTTTAGCGCCATGCTGCACGGGCTGTTGGGTGGCGTGGCGGGCGTGATCACGGCGGTGATCTCGCATGGTGGATATGTCGGCATCATTTTCCTGATGGCCCTGGAATCGGCGTGTCTGCCGCTGCCATCGGAGGTGATTATGCCGTTTGCCGGGTATCTGGCGGCAAGCGGGCGATTCGATCTGATCGTGGTGGGGATTTGCGGGGCGATTGGCTGCAATCTGGGCTCGGCGGCGGCCTATGCCGTGGGGGCCCATGCCGGGCCGGGGTTTGTGCGGCGCTGGGGGCGGTATTTGTTGATCGACGGCGCCTCGGTCGGCTGGGCCGAGCGGTTATTCGCGCGGTTCGGCGGCGTGACTGTGTTCGGCGGGCGTTTGCTGCCTGTGGTCAGGACATTCATCGCCCTGCCCGCCGGGGTGGCGCGCATGGGGCTGGGGCGGTTCCATATTTACACCTTCGCGGGCTCGCTGATCTGGTCGATGGCTCTGGCCTATGCGGGATATGTGCTTGGGCGCAATTGGGATAACAGCCCTGGCCTGCGCCGGGTGATGAGCGGGCTCGATGGTGTGGCGGTGCTGCTGCTGGTCTGTGGCGGGGTGTATTTTTTGTGGCGGAAACCACGCGCGCGATAGAGCCGGATGACATAAAGTCGGATCGCTCTTGCGATTCCATTTTATGTCTGAATCCGCCTCTGATACCAGCTGGCCTAAAGAATGACTCTCGGCGGGCAGCAAGCGCTTCTTTTTGTGAACAAAAAGAAGTAAAAAAACATTATTTATCTAGGGCTTGTTGAGATTCATCGTGAATTGATGACTGCTGCGGTAAGGTAGACCATTGCCTTGAAGGAGCGGTCTGTTTTGTCACTCCGCATGGCGATGCGC
>JAQNCU010000071.1 GCA_029077775.1 Acidocella sp.
GGGTCGTCGCGCAGCAGCAACGCCGCGCCGAGCAATGACGCGGTATGGCCGTCATGGCCACAGGCATGCATGATGCCGGGGGTTTTCGAGGCGTAGGGGGCATTGGTTGCCTCCAGGATCGGCAGCGCGTCCATATCCGCGCGTAGGCCGACCGCGCGGTTTGAGCCAGCGCGGGAGAGAGTGGCCACCACGCCATGGCCGCCAATGCCAGCGGTGTGCGCGATGCCCATGTCAGATAGTCGCGCACAGATAAAGGCGGCGGTGGCTTCCTCCTGCCGGGATAGCTCTGGTGTTTCATGCAGATGATGGCGCCAGGCGGTGAGCTGTGCGGCGAGGTCGAACGGCATGGATGAGGCCCCAACTTTGCGGTACCGGAAGCACAAAGACAAATGATAGGCGATCTCGCCGGTTTGTCGAGCCGTGAGGGGCGGGGTTATGCGTGCGTCTGGCTGCCAAGTGCTGTGGCCTTCAGCACGTGTTTTTGGACCTTGCCGGTGGCGGTGCGGGGGATCACGCCGTTGATAACCACGCTCGCGGGGATTTTGAACCGGGCCAGCCGCGCCCGGCAATGGGCGAGTATATCGGCCTCGGTCAGCGTAACGCCAGGGCGGGTGGTGACATAGGCGCGCCCGACCTCCCCCCAGCGCGCATCCGGTATGCCGATCACCGCGGCCTCGGCCAGCCCGTCAAGGGCCGCGAGCACGGCCTCAACCTCGGCGGGGTATACGTTCTCACCGCCGGAGATGAACATGTCCTTGGTGCGGTCCACCAGGAAATAAAACCCGTCGGCATCGCGCATCGCGGTATCACCGGTGCGGAACCAGCCATCGGTGAAGGCGGCTTGCGTCAGGTCCGGCTGGTTCCAATAGCCCTGGGTGATGCTGGGGCCGCGCAGCCAAAGCTCGCCGCGTGTGCCATCCGGTAAATCCTGGCCATCGGCGTCCACGATCCGCGCCTCCACCGAGAAGAACGGCAACCCGCAGGAGCCCGCTTTGGCCAGAATAATGTCGAGATCGGCGAAGGGCATCCCGAAATTCGAGCAGGTCTCGGACATGCCATAGCCATCGGACATATGAATGCCCGCGCGCGCGAAACGCTCGATCTGCGGGCCAGGATTGGGCGCGCCGCCCATGGCATAGACCGTGAGGCGGCGCAGGATGGCGGGGTCGAACCCCGGCTCGTTCCAGAGCATCTGCGCCATTTGCGGCACCGAGAAATAATGCGTCACGCAAAGCCCGGAATCAGCGATGCGCGCCAGAGTGTGCGGCGCACTGAACCCGCGCGAGACCAGCAAATGCCCGCCCGCCTGGAGCGTGGCGCGCGCCGCGGCGAACAGCCCGGCGGTGTGGAACAGCGGCATGTCGCACAACATCACGCTGGCGGGGATCAGGCCGCTGCCGAAAATGAAGTTCATGCCGCCCCAGAAGGCGTTCAATTCACTGATCATGACACCCTTGGGGCGGCCCGATGTGCCGGAGGTGTAGAGCAAGGTGGTGGGGGCATCCGCCGCGCGCCGGGCTGGGGTGGGCACAAAGCCAGGGCTACTGGCGATGAGGGCGGGCAGATCGGCCAGCAAATGATAGCAGGGCACACCCCAGGGCGGCGTGAAATCGGCATCAAGGAACAGAATTTCCGGCGTGCAATCGGAGGTCAGATGCGCAATCTCGGGCTCCGCGAGCCGCCAGTTGAATGGCGCGAAAATGGCGCCCGCGCGCATCGCCGCAAACTGGAGGACCAGCATCAGCCCGTGATTGCGCGTGAGGGTCGCGACCCGCGCACCGCTTGCCGGCCCCAGGCGGGCGGTAAGCCAATTGGCGGTCTGGTTTATCAGCGCGTCGAACTGCGCGAAGCTCCAACGCTGCCCGCTCTCCAGATCCGTGACCGCCGGTGCCGTAGGGCGCGCCCGGGCATGGGTGGCGATGATGTCGAACACCGGCAGGGCGGCCTTCATGGCCGGGTGTTTCGGGTTTGCTGCTTCATAGGACACCCCTGAACCGCAGATTATTTCGTGGTGACACTTATTCTGGTCATAAAGGGATTATAAATAGTTTTGACGTGAAATCAATTTCAAGCGTTGCCCGGGTGCGCCGAGGTTTTATGGGGCGCCACACTGCGCGCGAATTTATACGGCGCCACACTGCGCCAGGGCGATGTAATTGATGCTGGTGTCGCGGGTGACGCGGAAACCCGGCGGGCGGGCGGTGAAGGAAAGCCCCGCAATGTCCGAAAGCCGCAACCCGGCGGCGCGGCATTGCGTGGCAAGCTCAGCCGGGGTGACGAATTGGCGCCAGTTATGGGTACCGATGGGCAGCAGCCGCAGCAGATATTCCGCGCCGATTTTGGCTGCGAGGAAGGCGCGCGGCGTGCGGTTGAGCGTGGAGATGAACAACAACCCGCCAGGGACGAGCAAGGCGGCCAGGGTGGCGATGAAGGCGGCCTGGTCTGGCACGTGCTCGATCACTTCCAGCGCCGTGATCACCTGGAATTTAGCACCCTCAGACACCAGCGCCTCCGCCGTGCCGACGCGGTAAGAGAGAGGCAACCCGCGACCCTCGGCATGGGCCTGGGCCGCCGCGATGGCCTGGGTGGCGGCATCCAGCCCCAAAACCCGCGCGCCAGCACCGGCCAAAGCCTCAGACAGCAGCCCGGCGCCGCAGCCGACATCCAGCAAATCAACCGCCGGGCCGCCGAACTGGGCGGCAATACGGTTGAGCACCCAGCCTGCGCGGATGGGGTTCATCATGTGCAGCGGGCGCATCGGGCCCCGTGGGTCCCACCATTGCCCGGCCAGGGCGTCGAACCGTGCGATGTCCGCCGCATCGACTGATTGGCTCATCATTGCACGCGCCCCCCCCGCCCGTTATGTGACGCCCCGGCCGGATTTCCACAAGGGGAGCAATATGGCGCGTATCGTGATGAAATTTGGCGGGACGTCGGTTGCCGACCTCGACCGTATCCGCAATGTCGCGGCGCGGGTGAAGGCGCAGATCGCCCTGGGGGACGAGGTTGCGGTGGTGGTCTCGGCCATGGCGGGAACGACCAACCAGCTGGTGGCGTGGTGCCAGAGCCTCTCGCCCCTGCATGACGCGCGCGAATATGATGTTGTGGTCTCAACCGGCGAGCAGGTGACGGCGGGGCTGACCGCGATCGCGTTGCAGGCGATCGGCGTGGAGGCGCGCAGTTTTTGCGGCTGGCAGATCCCGGTTTCGACCGATGGGCAGCACGGCAAGGCGCGGATCAACGCCATCGACGGCGCGGATTTGAGCCGCCGCATGGGGCAGGGGCAGGTTGTGGTGGTGGCGGGGTTCCAGGGGATCGGCCCGGATGAGCGGGTGACGACGCTGGGGCGCGGTGGCTCGGATACATCTGCGGTTGCATTGGCGGCGGCGCTGAATGCGGATAGATGTGATATTTATACCGATGTGGATGGGATTTACACGACCGACCCGCGCATTGTGCCGAACGCCCGCAAGCTGGCCCGCATAACCTATGAGGAAATGCTTGAACTGGCCTCGGTGGGGGCGAAAGTGTTGCAGACGCGCTCAGTCGAGCTGGCAATGAAGGAGCGGGTGCGGGTGCAGGTGCTGTCGAGCTTCAGCGACGAACCCGGAACCATGGTGGTGGATGAGGACGAGGTATTGGAACAGGAAATCGTAGCCGGCATTGCCTATTCACGCGATGAAGCGAAAATCACGGTGCGCAAAGTGCCCGATAAACCCGGCATCGCCGCTGCCATATTTGTGCCACTGGCGGAAGCTAACATCAATGTCGATATGATCGTGCAGAATGTGGCGGAGGATGGCACCACGGATATGACTTTTACGGTTGGCAAGGGGGATTTTCCGCGCGCGATGGCGGTGCTGGAGGCGGCGCGCGCGCATATTGGCTATGCCGAGATCAGCGCCGACCAGAATGTCGCGAAGCTCTCGGTGGTGGGGGTGGGGATGCGCAGCCATGCGGGTGTGGCAGGCACCATGTTCCACACGCTGGCGGCGCGCGGGATCAATATCCAGGTGATCTCAACCAGCGAAATAAAAGTGAGCGTGCTGGTTGCCGCCGAATATACCGAATTGGCGGTGCGGGCGCTGCACACGGCGTACCAGCTGGATGCCTGATATCATGCCGGATACCATCAGCGGCATCGATCCCGTGCGGCGGCTGGCCTGTGAGGCCGCATTCGCGCGGTTGCAGGCGCGCGGGGCCGCGTTTTTGGGCTCTGAGGTGGCGATTATGGGCGGGGCCATGAGCTGGGTCTCTGAACGCAATCTGGTCGCCGCCATTTCCAATGCCGGGGGGTTTGGCGTGATCGCCTGTGGCTCGATGCCGCCCGCATTGCTGGCCGCCGAGATCGCCGCCACGCAGGCGCTGACCGCCAAACCGTTCGGGGTGAATTTGATCACCATGCACCCGCAACTGGATGATCTGGTGCGGGTGTGTCTTGAGGCTGGGGTGGGGCATATCGTGCTGGCGGGCGGCATTCCGCCCGGCCCGGCGGTGCGCGCGGTGAAAGATGGCGGCGCCAGGCTGATCGCCTTTGCCCCGGCTTTGGTGCTCGCCAGGCGTCTGGTGCGCTCAGGTGTGGATGCGCTGGTGATCGAGGGCGCGGAGGCTGGCGGGCATATCGGGCCGGTGACGCTGACTGTGCTGGCGCAGGAGATTTTGCCGCATATCCGCGAGGTGCCCGTGTTCGTGGCGGGCGGGCTGGGGCGTGGCGAGGCGATCCTTGGGTATTTGGAGATGGGGGCGTCCGGCGCGCAGCTTGGCACTTTGTTCGCGGCATCCACCGAGAGCATTGCCCATGCGAAGTTCAAGGCGGCGTTTATCCGCGCCAATGCGCGTGATGCCCTGCCTTCGATGCAGATCGATGAGCGGTTCCCCGTGATCCCGGTGCGGGGGCTGGTGAACGAGGGCACCAAGCGGTTTATGGCGCATCAGGCCGAGGTTCTGGCGCAGTTCCAGAGTGGCGCGCTGGATAAGGGCGCGGCCCAGCTTTCGATCGAGCATTTCTGGGCGGGCGCGTTGCGCCGCGCGGTGGTGGATGGCGATGTCGAGACCGGGTCGGTCATGGCCGGGCAATCTGTCGGCATGGTGAGCGAGGTGGCACCCGTGGCATCGATACTGGCGGCGCTGAAGGCCCAGGCTGTGGCGGCTTTGGTGGCGCGTGAAGCTGGCGGATAGACCGCCACCGCGGCGCGGGCGGAAGATACCGAAAACCAGCGGCGGCAGACAGCTATTCGTCAGGCTGCGGGAATCCCTCGCCTCCGGCGTGACCAGCCTGCCGGATATTGCCGATATCGTGGCGCGGGGCCTGCCCGCCGATGCCAGCGTGATCTATGTGGCCCGCGCGGGCGAGGTTTTGGAATTGGCGGCGACCTTCGGGCTGAACGTGAGCGCGGTGGGCCGTACGCGGATGCGTATCGGTGAGGGGATCATCGGCATGGTCGCGGCCTCGGGCGATGCGCTCAACCTCGCCGATGCGCAGAACCATCCGCGCTATGCTTATCGGCCTGAGTTGGGCGAGGAGGGGTTCCCGGCGACATTGGCGATGCCGGTGAAGCGCGCCGGGCGGATTTTGGGGGTGATCGCCGTGATGTCCCGCCAGACGCGGGTTTTTACGCCGATCGAGGTGGAGGCGGTCGCCACCGTGGCGATGCTGTTGGCCGAGATTCTGGCCGGGGCGGGGGCGACGGATTTATCGGCGGAGGGGTTCTCCGACACCCTGCCACGGCGCTATGCCGGGCATATCCTCTCGCCGGGGATCGTGCGCGGCAAAATTCTGGCCTATGGCGCGGCCCCGCCGATCGCGCGGCTGCTCACCGATGACCCGGCGGCCGAACTGGCGCGGCTGGAACGCGCGGTGGAGGCGGCGAATCGTGCCCTTGACGGGTTGATCGCGGGGGCGTTGCCACGCGGGGCCGCGCCGCGTGAGGTGCTGGAGGCGTACCGCATGGTGGCGCAGTCAGCCGGGTGGCTGACCCAGGTGCGTGAGGCGATCAGCGACGGGCTGACCGCCGAGACCGCGGTGGACAAGGTGGCGCGCACCCTGCGCGAGCGGATGCGCAAGATCGCCGATCCGTATTTGCGGGAGCGGCTGGCCGATATCGAGGATATGATCGGGCGGTTGATGGTGGCGCTGGGTGGCCGCCCGCCTAAGCCTGAGCGCGCCGATGGTTATTTGTTGCTGGTGCGCCGCCTGGGCCCCGCTGATTTGCTGGACTGGCACGCGCGCGGCATTGGTGGCGTGGCGATCGAGGAGGCGAGCGGTGCCGGACATGCCGCGATTTTGGCGCGCGCCCTTGGCCTGCCCGCGCTGACCTTGGATCGCGGGGCGATGGAGGCGGCCCATGCCGGGGATGATGCCCTGCTGGATGCCGAGGGCGGCACGCTGATATTGCGCCCCGAGCCTGAGGTGGTCCAGGTTTATGAACGCGCCCTGGAGGCCCGCACGACGCGGGCGGCGGCGCTCGCGATGTATCGCGACCGCAAGGCGGTGACCCGCGATGGCACGGCGATGACATTGATGTTGAATGTCGGGCTGGCCATGGAGCTGGACCAGTTGGAGCGCACCGGGGCCGATGGGATCGGGCTCTACCGTACGGAAATTACCGCACTGGCGGCGGGCGGTATTCCCGATGTGGCGGGCCAGGCGGCGGAATATGGCCGGGTGCTGGACCGCGCCGGGACCAAGCGGGTGCAGTTCCGCACGCTCGACCTGGGGGCGGATAAATTACTGCCTGGGGAGGCTGGCCAGGGTGAGGAAAACCCGGCCATGGGCTGGCGTTCGTTACGGGTGGGGCTGGACAGGCCGGCCATTCTGCGCCGCCAGCTGCGCGCCTTGCTGTTGGCTGCACAGGGCCGTCCGCTTAGCATCATGTTCCCGATGGTCGCCACGGTGGCGGAATTCCGCGCCGCGCGGGATTTGCTGGAGGCCGAAGCGGCAAGGGTGCGCCCGGCGCCGGAGAGCCTGGAGGCCGGAACCATGCTGGAGGTGCCGTCGTTATTATTTCAGTTGCCCGGCTTGCTGGCCGAAGCGGATTTTATCTCGGTCGGGACCAATGACCTGATGCAGTTTTTGTTTGCCGCCGATCGCGGCACGCCGGAACTGGCGGACCGGTACGACACGCTCTCCAGCCCGGTGCTGGAGCTGATCGAGCGGCTGGTGGTGGCGTGCGAGGAGGCCGGGGTGCCGTTGTCGATCTGTGGTGAGGCCGCTGGAAGGCCGCTGGATGCGCTGGCCTTCGCGGCTGTGGGGGTCACTATTTTGTCGATGTCGGGCAACGCCATATTGCCGGTGAAGGCGCTGCTGGCGGAGGTGGATTTGAACGCGCTGCGCCCGGTGCTGCGCGAATTGCGGCGGGCCGGTGCGGCGGGCGGCAGCATCCGCGAGCCGCTGGCCGCCTGGGCGCGCGAGCATAATCTGCCGGTGTGATCCCCGCGCGTGGGGCTGGTGGGGCGGCCACGCGCCGGAAAAGACTCTTGCGCGTGGGGCTGGTGGGGCGGCCACGCGCAAAAAAAAGACTCTTGCGCGTAGGGCTGGTGGGGCGGCCGCGCGCCGGAAAAGACTCTTGCGCCGGAAAAGAACGTCCCGGGTGGCGCAAAACGGCTCTGAGGTATAAAAGAAACATACCATGCCCAATGATGTGGCCGAGAGCCCGATGACCGGATTTGAGTCCCTCGACGACGCGGCGAAAGTCGGTGCCGGGCTGCGTGCGGTGCGCGAGCGTCTGGGCTGGGCGTTGGCCGATGTGGCGGCGGCATTGCGGATCCGTCTGCCGTATCTGGAAGCCATCGAGCGCGGTGATTTGAAGGCGCTGCCCGGGGCGGCCTATCAGACCGGGTTTGTGCGCTCCTACGCGCAGATATTGGGGCTGGACCCCGAGGAGATTTTGCGGCGGTTCCGCTCAGCCGGGCTGGGCGCACAGCCCGACCCGCATTTGAGTTTTCTGGCCCCGGTGCCGGATCGGGCGGTGCCAGCCGGGGCCGTGGTGCTGCTCGGCGTGGTGCTCGTACTGGCGGGATATGGGCTGTGGTACCGGCATACCGAGCATGAACGCAGGCTGGCAGCGATGGTGCCGAGCGTGCCGGTTGAACTGGCGCCGCTTGCCGTGCCGCCCAAATTGCCGCCGCCGCCAGTGGCCAAAACCGTGAACGTGCAACCGAGTGCGCCCGCCATGAAGAACCCTGTCCCGGTGGCCGATCAACCCGGCCTGTCGGCGGTGCCGACCACAACTCAGTCGGCGGTGCCGACCACAACCCAGACGGCCCTGCCGACCGCGACTCAGGCGGCTTTGCCGGCCACGACTCAGACGGCGTTGCCGGCCACGACTCAGACGGCGTTGCCGGCCACGACTCAGGCGGCCCTGCCAGCCGCGTCTCAGGCGGCCCTGCCGCCGGGGGGCATGACGATTATGGCGACGCAGGATGATTGGGTGCAGGTGCAAGACGCAACGGGGACTATTTTGTTCAGCAAGGTGCTGCATGAAGGTGAGAGCTGGCCGGTGCCCGATGAGGCGGGATTGACGATGATCGCCGGGAATGCCGGTGGCACCGAGATCGTCACAAACGGCCAGCCGGGGCCCCCTTTGGGCGCTGCCGGGGCGGTGTTGCGCGACTATCCCTTAACCCCGCCTGCCGCACCCGCCACGCCCGCCGCTGCCGTGAATGCCGTGAAAGCAAATTGAGGACCGGTTATGAATTATCGTGAGTATCAGCAGATAAGCCGCCGTAAATCCCGCCAGATCAGCGTCGGCGCGGTGAAAGTGGGTGGCGATGCGCCGGTTACGGTGCAGACGATGACCAACACGCTGACCACCGATATCGCGGCGACCGTGGCGCAGATTCTGCGCGCCGAGACCGCCGGGGTGGATATTGTGCGCGTGAGCTGCCCGGATGAGGAAAGCACGGCGGCGCTGGCCGCGATTATCCCACAGGTAAATGTGCCCGTGGTCGCCGATATCCATTTCCACTACAAGCGCGCGATTGAAGCGGCCAAGGCCGGGGCTGCGTGTTTGCGCATCAACCCCGGCAATATCGGCAGCCCGGAGCGGGTGCGCGATGTGATCAAGGCGGCGCGGGATTATAATTGTTCGATGCGCATCGGCGTGAATGCGGGCTCGCTCGAGAAGCATCTTCTGGAAAAATACGGTGAGCCGAACCCCGACGCCCTGGTGGAATCGGCCCTGGAGCACGCCAAGATTTTACAGGACCATGATTTTCATGAGTTTAAAATCTCCGTAAAGGCGTCTGACGTGTTCATGGCCGTGGCGGCGTACCAGCAACTCGCCGAGGTTTGCAACCATCCGCTGCATATCGGCATCACCGAGGCCGGAAGCAAACGCGCGGGCACGGTGAAATCCTCCATCGGCCTCGGCTCGCTGTTATGGGCGGGCATCGGCGATACCATGCGCGTTTCGCTGTCGGCGGAACCGGAGGAAGAGGTGCTGGTCGGCTGGGATATTCTGAAATCGCTGGGCATCCGGCACCGTGGCGTGCGGATTATTTCCTGCCCGTCTTGCGCGCGGCAGGGCTTCAACGTGATCAAGACCGTGGAGACGCTGGAAGAACGCCTGGCGCATATCAAAACGCCGATCACGCTGTCAATCATCGGGTGCGTGGTCAATGGCCCGGGCGAGGCGCTGATGACCGATCTCGGGCTGACCGGCGGCGGTAATGGTCGGCATATGATCTATGCTGCGGGCAAAACCGACCATACCATCGATGGCGGGGATATGGTGGCGCATATCGTCGATCTGGTGGAGGCGAAGGCGGCGAAACTGGAGGCTGAGATCGCCGCGCAGAAACTGGCGGCTGAATAGGGGCATTATCCGCTGCCCGGAACGTCAGTTTCTCCTTCTCCAAATCTCATTATTTTCAGTGAAGTATTCTAGCGATGGCCCAAGCCCTGCAACCCGTTCGTGGCACGCGCGATCTCATCGGCGATGATGCGGCGCGCCACGCGCATGTGGTGGAAACCGCCCGGCGTGTGACAAGATTGTTCGGGTTCTCTGAGTGGCAGACGCCGATTTTTGAGCCGACCGCGGTATTTGCCCGCACGCTGGGCGAAAGCTCGGACGTGGTGACGAAGGAGATGTACAGCTTCGAGGACCGGGGCGGGGAGAGTATAACGCTGCGGCCGGAGGGCACGGCGGGCATTTGCCGGGCGCTGGTTTCCAACGGGCTGACGCAGACCCTGCCGCAGAAAGTGTTTTATGCCGGCCCGATGTTCCGGTACGAACGGCCGCAGAAGGGCCGCTACCGGCAGTTTCACCAGATTGGCGCGGAGCTGATCGGGGTGGCGGAGCCGATGGCGGATGCCGAAATGATTGCCTGCGGGCGGGATATTCTGGCGGCGTTGGGGTTGGCCGATAAGGTGACGCTGGCGCTGAATACGCTGGGGGACGCGGCCAGCAGGGCCGCCTACCGGGCGGCGCTGGTGGCGTATTTTACCGCGCACCGTGAGGCGCTTTCGGGCGAGAGCCGGACCAGGCTTGAGAAAAATCCGCTGCGGATACTGGATTCGAAGGAAGCGTGCGACCGGGCGATAGTGGCCGGGGCACCGATGATAGGGGCGTATCTGAGCACGGAGGCGGCGCAGTTCTGGGACCGGCTGCGCCGCGCGCTGGATGGGTTTGGGGTGGCATACGTGGAAAA
>JAQNCU010000072.1 GCA_029077775.1 Acidocella sp.
TCACGGAAAATACCTGAAAGCGTGACGATGCAATCGACCCTGGGACGGCCCAAAATCTCAAGCGGGACCAACTGCGCGCCGCAGAGCCTGCCATAGCCATCACGCCGGGGCTCAGCGCCCATCAGCCACAGGGCTTGGGCCAACGGCCCGCCCTCGGATTTCAGATTATCGCTGCCCCACAGCAAAAGTGCCACCGTCTCGGGCAGGCCGTTGCCGTCTTGCGCGTGGCGCGCCAGCAGCAACTCGGCCTGGGCCGCGCCGTCCTGGACGGCAAAGATTGTCGGCATCCGGAACGGATCGAAGCCATACAGGTTTCGCCCGGTGGGCAGGATGGCGGTGGAGCGGATCAAATCACCGCCGGGGGCGGGGCGGATATAGCGGCCATCCAGAGCGGTGATGATACCTGGTAATTCGTTATCCAACGCCATCAGACCATCGACCCGGGCGCGTTCAACCGGCTCGGTGATGCCGGCGACATCGAGGATCCGGGCGCGTGACTCGGCGTTGGGCGGGGCGCCGACCACGTGCAGGCCCTCGGGGATCAGCGTGTATTCGAGTTCGAGCAACGCTGCCCAGAGATGGTTCATGGCGGCGGCTGAACCCTGCCCCCAGGCGGGTTCTGCGGCGGCGAGGTCGAGCGCTGCCGCCTGCGCCTGCACCAAGACCGCCATCGCCAGAATTTCGTCGGCTTGCGTGTCGGGCGGCAAACCACGGGCGCGTTCCAGGGAATTTTTCAGCTCGGTCAGACCCTTATAAAGCCCGGCGGCGCCAATTGGCGGGGTGAGATGGCTGATCAAAGTGGCCATGCCGCGACGCTTGGCCAGAATGCCCTCAGATGGGTTGTTGGCGGCGTATAGGTAGAAGTTCGGCAAATGGCCGATCAGCCGGTCTGGCCAGCATTTTGCCGACAGGCCCGCCTGTTTGCCGGGCATGAACTCCAACCCGCCATGGGTGCCGAAATGCAACACGGCATCCGCACCGAAATCATCCGAGAGAAAACGATAAAATGCCGAGAAGGCGTGGGTGGGCGCGAACCCGCCCTCGAACAGCAGCCGCATCGGGTCACCCTCATACCCGAAGGCAGGCTGCACGCCGACAAAAACATTGCCCAACTGGATGCCCATGATCAGGATCGACTGGCCATCGGATAATTGCCGCCCCGGCGCCGGGCCCCAGACTTTTTCGATTTCGGCGAGGTGCACCTCGCGCGCGATATGCACATCCCGCGCGACCTTGGCACCGATATTGGCGGGCGTGCCATAGGTTTTGCTGTTGCCTTCGAGCACCATGGCACGGAGCGTGTCGACATCCGCCGGAACCTCCACATCATAGCCAGCGTCGCGCATGGCGTTCAGGGTGTTGTGCAGGGAGGCGAACACCGAGAGATACGCCGCCGTGCCGGTGGCGCCCGCATTAGGCGGGAAGTTGAACAGAATAATTCCGACCTTGCGCGCGGCCCTGGCACTCCGGCGCAGCCGCACCAGCCGCCCGACCCTGGCGGCGAGTTTCGCCGCACGCTCAGGGTGCGCGCACATGCGTTTTTGTTGCAGCGCGTCGCCTGATTTGCGGCGGCCACCGAACACCATGGGCAGCGTGCTGCCATCGAGTTCCGGCAACGCGATCATCAGCGTCGCCTCGATCGGGGTCATGCCGCGCGTGTCTGATTCCCAATCATCGATGGTCTGGAATTCCAGCGGTGCTGCGCAGATATAGGGCACGTCCAGGGCGGCCAGCGTGACCTCGGCTGCCGCGGAATCATTGTAAGCCGGGCCGCCGACCAACGAGAATCCGGTGAGCGAGACCATGGCATCCACGCTCGCCACGCCGTCGGCCATGAAATATTGGTTTATGGCCGCGCGCTGGTCGAGCCCGGTAGCAAAAATTGGCCTGACGTTAAAACCCTCGGCCTCCAGCGCCCCGATGACGCCGTCATAATGCGCGGTGTCCTCGGCCAGCAGATAAGACCGCAGCAGCAGCAACCCCACCGTTCCCTTGGCGAATTGGCACCGGGGAACCGCGGAAATATCTGTGGCGATCCGCCCCGGCGCGCGCGGGTGATAGACACCCATGTCGGGGTATGTAACCGGCGGCGGCGGCGCCTTGGCCTGGCGCAGCCCCGCGCGTGCGCCTGCGGCGTAGCGGCCGACCATCATGCGCAACAGGCCCTCGATATTTTCCGCCGAGCCCGCGAGCCAATATTGCAGACCAAGGAAATAAACCCGCAGATCCTGCGCGGTGCCGGGGATGAAGCGGAGTATTTTCGGCAAATTGCGCAACAGCCGCATCTGGCTTTCACCGGCCGAGATTTTTGTGTTGCCCGTCCGCTTGCCTTTGAGCTTTTTCAACATGCCCATGGCCCCGCCAGGCTCATTCGCCATATCCAGCCGTCCAAACCTCGTTTGTTTGACGATACCGGCGGCGGATAAGGCACAGAACATGGCATCGCAAGTCTCGCGGCGGGCCGCGAGCGCCGGGGCGATGAGCTGCACATGCTCGTCGAGGAAGAGCATGGTGCAGATGATGATATCGGCGCGACCAATGGAAGCATGCGCGCGCGCCAGGGCGGCTTTGTCTGAGGCGAACTCATCCGCCGAATGAAGCTCGACCTCGATGCCCGGCCATTGTTGCTTCAAATTTTCCTGGGCGGCGGCAACAGCGCCTGCGAGATGGCTGTCCATGGTCACTATGGTCAGATGGAGTGCTGCCGCCATGTCCTTATCACGCCCAGACATCCGCATTCTCCTCCCAGTCCAACCCTTTAAGACGCTAGGCGCGTCGGGGACCGTATGTCAATTATTATATACGTCAATTAAACTTGACATATGCGCCGCCGCCGGGGGAGAGTGGTGCTTGGAGGCCATGGGCATGGACGCGCAGCATTTTGACGTGGTGGTGGTCGGCGGCGGGCCGGCAGGGGCGATCGCAGCGGCGCGTCTGGCCAAGGCCGGGCGGCGGGTTGCGCTGTTGGACAAAGCCGGGCGCGTGAAACCCTGCGGTGGCGCGGTGCCGCCACGGCTGATTCGCGATTTCAACATCCCTGATCACCTGATTGTAGCGCATGCGCGGGGGGCCAAGATTTTCGCGCCCTCTGGCCGGGCGGAGGCGATGCCGATCAATGACGATGGCTATGTCGGCATGGTGGACCGCGATGTGTTCGACGAATATTTACGGGTTCGTGCGGCAGACGCCGGGGCCGTGCGGGTGACCGGCGCGTATCTGAACATCAGCCGGGATTCCGGCGGCACGCATGTGCATTACAAAACCGGTGCAACTGAGACCTCGATGACGACCAGATTGATCATCGGTGCCGATGGCGCGGTCTCCGCCGTGGCGCGGCAGGAGGTGCGCGAAGCAGCTCACCCGCATTATGTTTTCGCGTATCATGAGATCGTGAAAATCCCCGACCAGAACTGGGACGCGGAACGTTGTGATATTTATTACCAGGGGGTGGTCTCACCGGATTTTTACGGCTGGGTGTTTCCGCACGGGCAGACCGCCAGTGTCGGCACGGGCAGCGCACGAAAAGGCTTCGCGCTGCGTGAGGCCGTGGGTGCGCTGCGGGCTCAGGCAGGGCTGAGCGAGGTGGAGACGATCCGGCGTGAAGGCGCGCCACTGCCAATTCGCCCGCATAAACGCTGGGATAATGGGCGCGATGTGGTTCTCGCCGGGGATGCCGCCGGGGTTGTGGCACCGGCCTCCGGCGAGGGGATCTATTACGCGATGTTGGGCGGCGAACTGGCGGCTGAAGCCGCGATGGCGTGCCTTGCGACGGGCGATGTTCGCGCATTACGGCTGGCACGTAAACGCTTTATGAAAGCGCATGGTCAAGTGTTTTTCGTCCTGAATTTCATGCAGAATTTTTGGTACGCCACAGATACAAGGCGTGAGAGATTTGTGCGCATATGTGGGGATAAGGATGTTCAGGCGCTGACGTGGACCGCCTATATGGACAAAGCTTTGGTCTATGCCAAGCCGATCGTCCATTTCAGAATATTTTTAAAGAATGTGGCGCATCTTACGGGGCTCGCGCGGGCCTGAACATCGTGGCCCGGACTGGAGCATGGCTCCAGCCGGGGGCGGTGATAACAGTGTCAGCTCGCTGGTGAATAAAGCTCACACCAGCCGGTGGGCGCGATGGTCCCGGAGACGATCTTGCAGGCATTAGGGGCAATGAACTGCACACAGCCGCTGCATTGCTGACCATTGCTGGGCTTGGTCTGGTAGCCGACCGTGGAGGGGTCAGCCTTGGCACTCTGCGCGCGGGCCTGAGAGCCGAGGGCTACGGCCCCGGTCGCGGCGAGCAGGCCAAGGCCGGTTTTCAACGCAATACGGCGTGAGGCGGGTTTGTCATTCATGAGAGAACTCCCGAAGAAAATTGTTGTGTGGATCGTAGTTGGTCAGGGACGCCGTGTTGTCAACGTACCTGTAGAGAAACTGCTCATTTTATGATTTATCGTGCAAGCCTGCGGCAGAATTATGGCGAGGAGGCGGGCGGCGTAACGCGGCCTTTCAAAACCGGAATCCCGCCGGGGTGGCGCGCTTCAGCATGATCCCAAGCTCCTCGCCGATGCGCGATGCATCAGCCATGGCCCCGGACAGACGCTGCTTCACCAGGAACTGACCATCCGGGCTGGCCAACAGGCCCGTGAGATGCAGCAGGCCATCGCCGCTGAGCCGGGCATAGGCGCCGATGGGCGTGTTGCAGGTGCCATCCAGAGTCGCCAGCAGCGCGCGTTCAGCGGTGGCGACGAGGCTCGCCTCGCGATCCTCGATCCCCGCCAGTATCTCGCGCATCTGGGTATCAGTCTCGCGCACCGTGATGCCGACAATGCCCTGCCCCGCGGCGGGAACCATGAACTCAGGATGGATGACCAACGAGGCATGATCCGCGAGGTTGAGCCGCCGCAGCCCGGCATAGGCGAGCAAGGTAGCCTGGGCCTGGCCGCCAGCGATTTTATCCAGCCTGGTCTGCACATTGCCGCGAATAACGCTGACCTGCAGGTCCGGGCGGGCATGGAGCAATTGCGCCTGCCGACGGATGGAGGCCGTGCCGATATTCGCACCAAGCGGCAGGCAATCCCACGGATTCCAAGGATCGACAGGCCCGCAACCGGGGCCCAAAATCAACACATCGCGCGCATCCTCCCGCGCGAGCACACAGCCAAGCACGATCCCCGGACGCAGCACCGTTTCAAGGTCTTTCAGGCTGTGGACGGCGATATCGATCCGGCCTTGCAGCATCGCCTCGTCGATTTCCTTGGAGAACAACCCTTTGCCCCCAATATCCGCAAGACGGCAGCCCGATGCCTGGCTGGTATCGCCAGTGGTGCTGATGATATGCAAAGCGGTGCCATCATCACGCAGAGGCGGGCAGATTTTTTGTAATTGGGCGATCACGTTGCGGGTTTGCGCCAGCGCCAGCGGTGACCCGCGTGAGCCGACGTTGAGCGGCAGCGAACGGCCATCATGGGCGGGAACATCATAGCCTGAGGAGAGAAGCCCGCGCTCGGCGACCGGCAGTTGCGAGATGTCCATGTTATGCGGCCCTGCGGATGGAAAGCTCGTGCCAGATGGTGGATAACGCGTCGACCAGATGCGCGATGTCGGCATCGGTGTGCAAAGGCGATGGGGTGATGCGCAGACGCTCCGTGCCACGCGGTACGGTGGGGTAATTGATCGGCTGCACGTAGATCCCGAACCGGTCCAGCAACTGGTCGGAGATTGATTTGCAGGACACCGGGTCGCCCACGATCACCGGGACGATATGGCTAGGGTTGGCCAGATGCGGGACTGCGGCGGCATCAAGTGCCGCGCGCAGTTTTTTGACCTGCGCGTGCATCCGGTCGCGCTCCACACGCGATGATTTGAGATGCCTGATCGAGGCCAGGGCGCCAGCGGCCACCATGGGGGGCAGTGCCGTGGTGAAAATAAAGCCCGAGGCATAGGAGCGTATGAAGTCGCACAAACCTGTCGAGCCGGTGATATACCCGCCGATGACGCCAAAGCCTTTGGCCAGCGTACCTTCGATGACCGTGACGCGATGCGAGAGACCATCACGGTCTGACAAACCACCACCGCGCGGCCCGTACAGGCCAACGGCGTGAACCTCATCGAGATAGGTCATCGCGCCGAATTCATCGGCGAGGTCGCAGATCGCCTCGATCGGCGCGACATCGCCATCCATCGAATAGACCGATTCAAAGGCGATGAGTTTCGGGCGCGCGGGGTCGATGGCTTGGAGCTTGGCGCGCAGATCGTCGATGTCGTTATGCGCGAAGATCTGGCATTCAGCGCGGGAATGGCGTATGCCCTCGATCATTGAAGCGTGGTTGCCAGCATCAGACAGCACGACACAGCCCTTGAGTTTTGCCGCCAGCGTGCAGAGCGTTGCCCAATTCGACATGTAGCCGGAATTGAACAACAAGGCCGCGTCTTTGTTATGCAAATCAGCCAGCTCGCGTTCCAGCAGCAAGTGATAATGGTTGGTGCCCGCGATGTTGCGGGTGCCGCCAGCCCCGGCGCCGCAGCGGTCCAGCGCCTCATGCATGGCGCTCAGCACCGCCGGGTGCTGCCCCATGCCGAGATAATCATTCGAGCACCAGACCGTTACATCGCGCTTGCCGCGCGCGGCGTGCTGGGTGGCCACGGGGAAGGAGCCTGCAACCCGCTCCAAATCGGCGAAGACGCGGTAATTGCCTTCGCGGTGAAGGGTGTCGAGCTGGCTGCGGAAGAAGGCTTCATAATTCATCTTATGGCTCCCGATTTGCGGATAAGAATGCTCTTGATTATCAGGCGGCTTGTTTTGCGGTGCAGGCGGCCAGCGCGTTGGCCAGTTTTGTCTCGTCTATGGCTTTGCCGATGGCGACCACCCTTGCGGTTTCATCAGACGTGGCGGCGAAGGCGGCGATGCTGGGACGACCCCCAGCAACATCGAAATTCACCCAGCCGGCACCGCACCGGGCAAGCCCCTTCACGCGGCGGATGTCACCGAACCGACCACGGGCGATGCTCTCCAGCACTGCGTACAGCGCGTCGGTATCGAAAATACCGGGCAAATTCGTAGTCCATGAGGAAAAGCCGAGTTCGCCTGCAGCGTGGTCATGTGCGTGTTCATGGGCGTGATCGTCGGCGTGATCGTGGGCGTGGTTGTGCGCATGGTCATGCTCGCAAAGCGCGTCACATTCATGTGCCTCGTGGGGAGGCTTGTTTGCCACCAGCGTCAGCACCGCCACAGGCTCGGCATCGACCCGTCCGTAACGGGCGGTGACGATCCGCACGGCGGGGTTGAGACGGCGCAGGGTCTCCGCCACCATCTGGCGCTCAGCCGGGGAGGCGATGTCCGCCTTGTTGATGACCAAGGTTGAGGCAAGCCGCGCCTGGGCGCCAAAATGCGCGGGCAATGCGGCGTAGTCGGCCAGGAACGCCCCGGCATCGATCACGGTTGTGACATTCAGCGCCTTGACGAAAGCTTTGAGCGCCGGGCGCTGCATCACGCCGATCAGTGAGGCGATATCCGCGACACCTGAGGGTTCAATCAGCACACGGTCGGGGGCGAAGCGTGTAACCGTCTCTTGCAATTGGGTGGCGAGATCGTCGCGCAGCGAGCAGCATATGCAGCCATTGGGCAGTTCGACGATATCGGCACCCTGTGCTGCCAACAACGAACCATCGATCCCCACGGCCGCGAAATCATTAACCAGCACCACGGTTTTGCCCGAGATTTTTTGGTCCGCCGCGGCGAGATCCGCGAGGCGGGCGCGCATATAGGTGGTTTTTCCGGCACCCAGGAACCCGGCGGTGATCTCGACCTCGAACGCCTTATTCACCTTGCGTGATGCCAGACCCCATTTCCACAGCTTGCCCGCAGGCAGCGGGATAACCAGGAACCAATGTTCCAGGATCGCCAGGGTCATCATGGTGGCGAGGAACGTATCGCCCGAGCGCGTGAACGCCGTGCTGGCATGTGCCGCGTGTTCCCACAGCATGGTGGTGATGACCATCGAAATGGTGATCGAAAAGGGGAAGAATAAATTCATCGGCTTGGATTTGAGGAAGCTCTTCAGGAATGTCAGATGTTCCGGCAGAAACTCCTCGTTGAGGTTGCGCACGCCGAAAAACACGTTGAGCTTGGCGCTCTGGTGCATCCACCACAGCACCATGAAGGTCCACATGCCGATCTGGTTCGGCTGGTGCCAGGTGAGCGCCACGATGGCGAGCCCTGAGCCGATGATGGCGAGTTCATGATAAAGGCTGGTCTGCACGGCGTGGACGAAATGCGCCCAGCCGCCACAACCCTCAACACAGGGTTGTTTGCGCGGCCCGGTGACATACCCCATGTAGAACGTAATTTCCTGCCAGCCCCAGGCGAACAGGCCAAAGAAAAACGCCTCATAGGCGGATTTCAGCGTGCTGTTAGCAGCGGTGACATGCAATCCGACCAGACAACCGGCCAACACCAGGCTCGCCCCAACCACACTGTATTTGAAGGTCCGGCGCGGCAGATTATCCAGATAGATGATGGCACCGGTAGAGAACCACCAGACGAACAGCGCGAACAAAGCGGGGTAAACATAGGCGTGCATGGCAACGATCCTTATTGGCTACCAGCTCGGTGCCATGCGGATATCCGCAGGCAACGCATGGGATTTCGGGGTGAGCAGGAATAAACGCAGGAACGTGAAACCAGCGCGGGCCTGGAGGCCAAGTTTGCGGACCCGTTTGAACGGCCGCGGGGTTTTCGCGAGATCAGCCATCGCCTCAGCAATGTGGCGCATGGTCTCCAGCCCGGCGGCGAAGGCCGGGTTGTCGAGGTCGAGGCTGACCGGGAAGGTTTGTTTTGCGATCTCACTGGTGATACGGAACACCTGGAAATCATAATCCGTGGGGTCGAGCCCGAGGGCGGCATGGAAGGCCGGGCGGGCATGGTCGCGCACATACATG
This sequence comes from Acidocella sp., assembly GCA_029077775.1. Lineage (GTDB taxonomy): Bacteria > Pseudomonadota > Alphaproteobacteria > Acetobacterales > Acetobacteraceae > Acidocella. The sequence goes on from JAQNCU010000072.1 coordinate 8,941, forward strand.
GTGGCGAACACGGCCAGCAGAAAAAACCGGATCCAGAGCTTGTTCACGCCGCGCAGCATCCAGGGGTTGGCGCGCATCAGCAGCGCGAAAGCCTCACCATGGCGGAATTCGTCATTGCACCATTCACGGAACCATTTGAAAATCGGGTGGATACGCAGTTCCGGGTGGCGTTCGAGCTGGCGGAAGATTGTGATGTACCGGGCGTAGCCGATTTTCTCCGAGAGATAGGTGGCGTAGAAAATGAATTTCGGCTGAAAAAACCTATATTTTTTGGCGCGTGTTAAAAACCCGAGATCGACCTTCATGTTAAGGTCACGCAGCGCGTCATTGATGAAACCGGCATGGCGCGCCTCATCACGGCTCATGTAACCGAACAGGGCTCTGAGGTCGGGGTGTTTCACGCGCTTTTTGATCTCGGCATAAAGCACGCAGCCGGAGAATTCCGCGGTCACCGAGGAGACCAGGAAATCCATCAGCTCACCGCGCAACTGCGGCTCCATCGCCGACAGATCAATCGCGAATTCATCGGTGCGGACGAAGTGGCCCTTGTTCGGGTCGGCTTTGAACTCGGCCAGCAGCGCATCCCATTTTTCGCGGACCGAGGATACGTCGATATTCTCGAGCGCCGCGAAATCAGTGGTGTAAAACGCCGGGCTCAGCACCGTGCTGGTTTGCGCCATTTTGGTGGTGTCGTTCGGGGCGGATATCGCGTTCATCTCGCTCAACCTTTCGTGTCGATCGGTTGGAAACCGACCTCGTAGAGTTCCGTGATTTCAAAAATGGACGCCAGCCGGGTGAAGGCGCGGATAATCGGATTGGCCCGGAACAAGGTGGCGCGGCGCTGGCCCGTGTAGATATCACCATATTCAATGCCGGTTGGCGCGTCATGGATCAGGACCATATCGCCCGGGCCGATTTCAGCGCCGTCGGGGATGGCGTGGGCATGAAAACTATAGAAAGTCTGCTCGATGTCGATATCGCAGATCAGCTCGATGGTGCGGGTCATGGCTGGGCCTTTTTGGTGAAAAAATTCGCGAACTCATGCACATTGCTGGGCCCGAAAGCCTCCAACTCGACATGCTGGCCGGTGGTGGGGTCGGATAGGGACATGCGGCCACCGGGAAACTCGGTAAGGGTGAACGGGGATTGCGTGCCGATGCCCACCCGTTGCCGGTAATTATACAGCATCCGCAAGGTCATCCGCAGAAACCCGTCATCACGCGCCGGGATCACGGCGATCTGCGTGGCCGTGGCGGCGTTGCGCACGGCCACACCGCCATCCGGCAAATCCGCGAATGTTAATGACAGGCTGGCCAATGAGGGCGGCGGCGGCGGCGCGGCGGCAAAGCCGGTCAGCCGCGCGACGGTGGCGACCAGCAGCGTGCCACCCAGCATGACCACAGCGGCGACTGTAATGACCCGTACCGCCAGGCGGGGTGCCGGACGGGGTGTGGTGGGCAAGCGCCGTGTGGCCGTCGCGCTCACGCCGCGTGCGCCAGAATGGGCGATACGGCGGGCAAGGATGCCGGGCCCGTGGCAATGGTCTGGCGCAGCGCCTGCGACAAAATGGCGGCGGCATGCTCGGGCTGGGGGATGCAACGCAGCAGCGGCTCACGGCTGCCCTGCTTGCCACCCTTTACATGCGGCCACAGCAACAGATAGGCGAGCCTGGTGGCGGCCGGCAAACGCAGGGAAA
>JAQNCU010000073.1 GCA_029077775.1 Acidocella sp.
GCCGCCCTGGGGCGCGCGGGTGACCTCGACCGTAACGAAGGTGCCTATGGAGAGGGTTTTGCCGCCAGCACTATCCGGCAGGAACCCGATGGGGCCGCCGAGGTCGAGGAAACGCCCGGCGAGCGCGGGCAGGATGGCATCGACGCGCCCGGTATAGACATCGCCCACGCCATCGGGATGGCCGGGGTCGTGGATCCAGACTTCACGCAAGGTATCGCCATCGAGCAAGGCCGCGCGCTGGATGCCGGTTTTGCCCGAGAGCCGGATCGTCACCGCCAGCCGAGCCCGCGCAGCAGGGTTGTGGTCTCGTAAAGCGGCAGGCCGACCACGGCGGAGTATGAGCCTGAGACGAAGTCGATGAAGCTGGCGGCGCGGCCCTGGATGGCGTAGCCGCCCGCCTTGCCTGACCACTCCCCGCAGGCGAGGTAGGCATCGATCGCGGACTCGTCGAGCCGGGCGAAGCCGACGACGGCGGCGGCGGTGCGGGTGGCGGTTTTGCCCCCGGGCGCGCGGATGGCAATGGCGGTGTAGACCCGGTGGCGGCGGCCCGCCAGCAGGGTGAGGCATTGGCGGGCCTGGGCGGCGGTTTCTGTCTTGGGCAAAATGCGGGTGCCAGCGGCGACCACGGTATCCGCCGCGAGGGCGAACCCGGGTGTGGCAGTGGGCAGCCCCCCAAGTTTTTCAACCGCCATGCGCAAGGCGTAGGCGCGCGGCGATTCTGCCCGGCGGGGGGTCTCGTCGATGTCAGGGGTGAAAATCCGCTCCGGTTCGATGCCGATCTGGCGCAACAGATCAAGCCGCCGGGGGCTGGCGGAGCAGAGGGTTATTTGAAGCGGAATGTGATCCGACCCTTGGTGAGGTCGTAGGGGGTCATCTCGACATTGACGCGGTCGCCGGCCAGGACGCGGATGCGGTTTTTGCGCATTTTGCCGCTGGTATGGGCGAGGATCACATGTTCATTATCCAGTTTGACCCGGAACATCGCGTTGGGGAGAAGTTCAGTGACCATGCCACTGAACTCGATCATATCTTCTTTGGACAAACACACCTCGGAATTTTGGAAACTCGCCGTCAGATGGGCCGAGTTTTTGGGCTGGTCAAGTTTTCATCATCGCGCTCCAGGCGGGCCGCGACGGATTGTGCGTGGGCGGTGAGGGATTCTGATTGCGCCAGGGTCACGGCGGCGGGGCCGATGGCGGCGAGCGCGTGGTTGTCGAGCGCGACCCAGGTGGTGCGCTTGAGGAAATCATAGACCGAAAGGCCAGAGGCAAAGCGCGCCGTGCCCATGGTGGGCAGTACGTGGTTGGGGCCAGCGACGTAATCGCCTATGGCCTCCGGCGTGTTGGCCCCCAGGAAAACCGCCCCGGCATGGCGGATTCTGGCGAATAGGGGGTGTGGGTCGGCCAGCATGAGCTGGAGGTGCTCAGGCGCGATGCGGTTGGCGAGGTCGGCGGCCTGGTCCCAGGTCTCAACCAGGATGATGGCGCCATGGCGCGCCCAGCTGGCGCCCGCGATCTCCCGCCGGGGTAGATGGGTGAGGGCGGATGATACGGCGGCGGCGACGGCATCGGCCAGGGCCGGGCTGTCGGTGATCAGGATGGCCTGGGCGTCCTCGTCATGTTCGGCCTGGGCGAGCACGTCGAGCGCCAGATGGTCGGGGTTTTGCGCGGCATCGGCGAGGATCAGCACCTCGGACGGCCCGGCGATGGAATCGATGCCGACCTGGCCGAACAGCTGGCGCTTGGCTTCCGCCACATAGGCGTTGCCAGGGCCCGTGATGCGGTCAACCGGGGCGATGGTTTCGGTCCCGTAGGCCAAGGCAGCGATGGCCTGGGCACCGCCGATGCGGTAGATCTCGCTAACCCCGGCATGAGCGGCGGCGGCGAGGACCAGCGGGTTGAGCACGCCATCGGGTGTGGGCACGCAGATGGCGATGCGCGGCACGCCCGCCACCCGCGCCGGGATGGCGTTCATGAGGACCGAGGACGGGTACGAGGCCTTGCCACCCGGGACATAGAGCCCGACGGCATCGAGCGGGCCCCAGCGCAGACCGAGCGTTGCCCCGGTATCGTCGGTGTATTGGAAATCAGCCGGGAGCTGCGCGCGATGAAAACGCTCGATCCGCGTGGCGGCGAGGGCGATTGCGGCGCTCTGTTCGGGCGAAATGGCGGCGATGGCGGCGGCGATTTCATCCGGCGTGACGCGCATGGATTGCGGCGTGAGGCGGACGCGGTCGAACCGGTTTGTGTAGTCGAGGAGGGCGGCATCGCCGCCGCTGCGGATGGTGGCGATGATCGCGCGCACGATGTCACTGACCGCAGGCGCGGTGGCGGCGCGGGATAACAAGGCGGTGAACGCGGCCGCGAAGCCGGGCGCGGTGATGTTAAGGCGCTTCATGCGGCGAGCGCCTGTTTGAAGCGGTCGATCCATTGGGTGATTTCCTCCGGCCGGGTTTTCAGCGCGATGCGGTTGACGATGAGCCGCGAGGAGACATTGGCGATGATATCGCTCTCGCGCAGCCCATTGGCTTTCAATGTGTTGCCGGTTTGCACGAGGTCAACGATGAGGCGTGAGAGGCCAAGCCCGGGGGCGAGTTCCATGGAGCCGTTAAGGGCGACGATTTCGGCCTGGATGCCCTTTGCCGCGAAGTGTTTTTTGGCGAGGTTGGGGTATTTGCTGGCGACCCGGATGCGTGATTGGGCGGCGAGGTCGGTGGGCGTGTCATCAACCGGTTCGGCGACCGAGACACGGCAATGGCCGATATCGAGGTCGAGCGGGGTGTAGATTTCCGGGTAGTCGAATTCCATCAGCACATCGCCGCCGCAGATGCCGATTTCAGCGGCGCCGAAGGCGACGAAGGTGGCGACATCGAAGGAGCGCACGCGGATGACATCGAGCCCGGGATGGTTGGTGGGAAAGCGCAGCCGCCGCGAGGATTCATCGGCGTAATCAGCGGCGGGCGTGATTCCGGCGGCGGCGAGCAGCGGCGCGCATTCATCGAGGATGCGGCCTTTGGGCAGAGCAAGGACAATCGACATGGCCGGGGCTTACTAGCGCCCGCCTGCGACGTCTAGCAGCGCGCCGGTGGTATAGGCGGCGGCATCGTCCAGCAGCCAAATTATGGCGGCAGCGACCTCAACCGGGTGGCCCGCGCGGCCCATGGGGGTCGTGGCACCCAGGCGCGCGGCACGGTCTGGCTGGCCGCCCGAGGCGTGGATGTCGGTCTCGATGAGCCCGGGGCGGACGGCGTTGACGCGCACACCCTCGGGCGCCAGTTCTTTCGCCAGGCCGATGGTGAGGGTGTCGATGGCGCCTTTGGAGCCCGCGTAATCGACATATTCGCCGGGTGAGCCCAGGCGGGACGCGACGGAGGAGACCAGCACGATGGACCCGCCGCGCCCGCCACGCGTGGTGGAGAGGCGGCGTGCGGCCTCCCGCGCGGTGAGGTAGGCACCGAGGATGTTGATGTCGAACATAAGGCGCAGGCGCGCGATGGGCATGTCCGCCAGGGCGGATTTCGGCCCGACGATACCGGCATTGGCGACCACGCCGTCTGGTGTGCCGAGACGGTCGAACATTGCAGCGGTGTCGGACTCAGAGGACACATCGCCCGGCAGCAGGATGGCGGTGCCGCCCGCCTCGCGCACAGCGGCGGCTGTGGCCTCAGCGGCTTCGTGGTTGGTGCTGTAGTTGATGCCGACGCGCCAGGATTTTTGGCCGCAAAGAATGGCCGTGGCCCGCCCGATGCCGCGCGAGGCGCCGGTGATGAGGATGGTTTTCATGGCCGCAAGGTAACGCAGCGCGGCGCGGCTGTCATGGTGGGGGCGGTGGTCAGGCGTTGGGGGCATTCAGGATGCTGACGTTTTTGGCGAGGCGCAGAAGGGGTTTTTCCAGCCAAAGATGAGCCAGGATGCCGGTTGCGATGATCAGCGCCGATGTCAGCAGCGTGAATATTGTAAAGCCGAGCAGGGTTTGCGGCCACCAGGGCATTTTAAGGAGTTTGGTCATCAGCATGATCGGGTAGGCGTGGGTGAGGTAGAGGGCGTAGGAGGCATCGCCCAGCAAGATGAGTTTTGGCAGGCGCTGGAAATTTGCCGCGGAACGCTCCAGCGCGATGGTGCCCATGAGGATGAGCGCACAGGGGATACCCCAGACAATGCCGCGCCATGGTGTGGGCGGCTGCCCGGCGGGATGGGGTGAAAGTAACAGGAGAACAAAGCCGATGATCAGGCAGGCGGCGGCGAAGCCGGTATGCGTGGGCAGGCGGCTGGTGGTGACGAGCCAGCCGATCAGGATGCCGAAGACGAACTCCAACAACAGGATGTTGGTGTAGACCTGCAAGGCCGGTGCCGTGAACCGCGCCAGCAGGCCGATGATGACCAATGTGCAGAGCGATGTTATAATCGCGGGGAACAGGCGGTGACGACCGGCGACGAGCAGGACAAGCGCGAAGAGCGCGTAGAAAAACATCTCGTAATTCAAAGTCCAGCCGACCCCGAGGATAGGCCACATATTCCACGAGGTATAAGGCAGGAACAGCAGGGAATAGATGGCGCCGTGCAGCGAGAGGCCGCGGATGGCGTAATGCGAGAAGGGAGCCACGCACAGGGCGAATAGCGTGAAGATCCAGTACATCGGCACGACGCGGGTGATGCGGTTCCAGGCGAAACGCCGCAGGGGGAGCGGGCTGTACCAGTTGGTGGTCCAGATGATGAAGCCGCTGACGCAGAAAAACAGATCGACGCCGGCGCTGAGCAGAATGTGCAGAGGCAGGATGGCGCGGGTTTGGAATTCGACCTGGTTGAGAATGTGGTAAACCGCGACCGACATGGCCGCGAAGGCCCGGAGATATTGAATGGAAATGATTTTTGGCAGCGGCGTTTTGGTTCGCTGTGCTGCAGGTTTGGTCATGATGAGGTTATAGTGCCGCGATACGCTCGATGTGGGCACCACAGCCGCGCAGCTTCGCCTCGACGGCTTCGTAGCCGCGGTCAAGGTGATAAACGCGTGAGATGACGCTCTCCCCCGAGGCGGCGAGGGCGGCGAGGACCAGGGAGAATGAGGCGCGTAAATCTGTTGCCATGACCTGCGCGCCGGAGAGAGATTTCACGCCGCGAATGATGGCCGAGGCCCCGTGCGCGTTGATGCGGGCCCCCATGCGGTTGAGTTCCGGGACGTGCATGAAACGGTTCTCGAAGATGGTTTCCGTCACCATCGAGGCACCCTCGGCGACGGCCATGAGCGCCATGAATTGCGCTTGCATGTCTGTGGGAAAGCCGGGGAAGGGTTCGGTGACGATATCGACCCCGTGCAGGCCGTTGGCGCGTTCCACCCAGAGGCCATCGGGGCTGTCTGTGATGATCACCCCGGCCTCACGCAGGGATGACAGTACCGCGCCGAGATCGGCGGCGCGGGCGTTCTGGAGCAGGATTTTGCCGCCTGTGATGGCGGCGGCGCAGGCATAGGTGCCGGTCTCGATGCGGTCCGGTAATATGGCGTGGGTGGCGCCGTGGAGGGTTTTGACGCCTTGGATGGTCAGCGTGTCACTGCCCAGGCCCTGGATGTTGGCACCCATGGCGATGAGGCAGGTGGCGAGGTCGGTGATCTCAGGCTCGCGCGCGGCGTTCTTGAGCGTGGTGAGGCCATCCGCGAGGCTCGCGGCCATAAGCAGGTTTTCGGTGGCGCCGACCGAGACGAAGGGAAAGACGATGTTGGCCCCGTGCAGACCTGTGGGTGCGGTGGCATCGATATAGCCCGCTTCGAGCTTGATGGTGGCGCCCATGGCCTCCAGCCCTTTCAGGTGCAGATCGACCGGGCGGGTGCCGATGTTGCAGCCGCCGGGCAGGGAGACCCGGGCCTCATGCACGCGGGCGAGGAGCGGGCCGAGCACCAGGATGGAGGCACGCATCTTGGAGACGATATCATAAGGGGCGGTAGCGTTGGTGATACGCCCGCCGAGCGAGAGCGTGCGCCCCGAGGGTTCCACCGCGATGCCGTGCTGGGCCAGTAATTGGGCCATGGTGGCGAGGTCGGCGAGGGAAGCGACATTTGAGAGCACCAGGCGATCATCGGTCAGTAACCCGCAGGTCATGAGCGGCAGGGCGGCGTTTTTGGCACCTGAGATGGGTATGGTGCCGGCAAGCGGGATGCCGCCGGTGATACGAATGGACTCCATGGGGGTTACATGCGCGGCAGCGCGACGCCGCGCTGGCCCATATATTTGCCGGATTTATCGGCGTAGGAGATTTCGCAATGGCTATCGCCTTTCAGGAACAGGAATTGGCAGATGCCTTCCCCGGCGTAGATTTTTGCGGGCAGGGGGGTGGTGTTGGAGATTTCGATGGTGACCTGCCCCTCCCATTCAGGCTCCAGCGGGGTGACGTTCACGATGATCCCGCAGCGCGCATAGGTGGATTTACCGAGGCAGATCACCAGGATATCGCGCGGGATGCGAAAATACTCGACCGTGTGGGTGAGCGCGAAGCTGTTTGGCGGGATGATGCAGACCGGGCCTGTGCGGTCCACGAAGCTATTGGGGTTGAAGGCTTTGGGGTCGACGACGGCGGAATCCACATTGGTGAAGATTTTGAAATGTTCGGCGCAGCGCGCGTCGTACCCGTAAGATGAAAGCCCGTAGGAGATCACGCCGTCGCGCTTTTGCTCCTCGACGAACGGGTCGATCATCGCTTTTTCGACCGCCTGTTGGCGGATCCAATGATCGGGCATTACGGGCATTTTGGGGAGGACTCCGGTGTTTTGGCCGGTTTGGCAACGGCGCGCGCGGCTGCGCGGGCTTGCGCCTTGCGGCGGGCGAGGTTGGCGCGGAGCAGGGCGGCCTCTGCCGCGTGTTTGCGGGCCTGGCGGGCGGCGGCGGCCAATTCGGCCTTGGTGGGGGGTGCGGCGGCTGACATGGCACCTTCAAGCCGGGCCGGGCCCTTGCCGTCAAGGGTGCCAGCGCTGTTGCGCGGTGCGCGGCGCGGCGATATAGGGCGGAACCGCGATCGCTGTCATAGCTCAGGGGTAGAGCACTTCATTGGTAATGAAGAGGTCCAGGGTTCAATTCCCTGTGACAGCACCAGCGGGGTTGAAACGTCATGTGGGTTGGTCTAGGCCGGTGCCACAATGTGCCCAGGTAGCTCAGTTGGTAGAGCATGCGACTGAAAATCGCAGTGTCACTGGTTCGATTCCGGTCCTGGGCACCATTTTTTTGGAGCAGGCCGTATATTTGTGCCGAATTTGATCCGGGCATGCACATAATACGCTGGTTTTTTGCCGAATGCCGGGATAGGTCTTTGACGATACCCGGAATGTGGCCATGGTGGCCCTAGGTGTTTGGGATTGGGCAATGGGGTTTGGTGTGAAATGCCGGTCCGGGATGTTAAACAGGAAAGACGCTAAACAATGTCGAAAGCTTTTATTGCCGAAGTGATCCAGAATTCTGCTGAAATTACGGGCGTTGCGGCAAACCGCACGGCGGCGGAATTGATCGAGGCAATCGTTAAGGAAATGAAGAAGACCGGCAAGTTTACGTTGCCGAGCTTTGGGACATTCACTGTGCGCAAGACCAAGGCGCGCAAGGGTGTGAACCCGCGTACCGGCGAGGAGATTAAGGTGAAAGCCGGTAAGACCGTGCGCTTTAAGGCGTCGCCGACGCTGAAGAAGCTGGTCTGATTTTTGCGGTCGGTTCCGGCCGGAAATTAAAGCATTGCAAAGAAGCAGCCTGGGGTGACCCGGGCTGTTTTTTGTTTCGATGTGTCGGTCAGCACGGTTGGAGAGCGTTATGAGCGGTACCAGGCATGTTCACTGGGATGATGTGGCGACCTATGGGGATGGCAAGGCCGACCGGCGCGTGATCGAGGGTAAGGCCGGGGCGGTTAAACGTGTGGCAGTTCCGGCGGGGACGGTCGCCGACCGCCACGCGCATGATTTCGAGCAGTTTTTCATGGTGATCGAGGGGAGGGGCGTGCTGACCAGTGCCGCCGGTGACATTGCGTTAAGGCCGGGCGTGGTTGTGCATTTTGAGCCCGATACGTGGCACAGCGCGATATTCGATACCGACACGGTGCTGCTGGAGGTGAATTTCGCGAAGGTGTCGCAATGACCTGTGATAACGGTCTGTTTTGATCTCTGGTCAGATGTCGAGGTCGGCGACCGTGCCCGCATTTTCCTGGATGAATGCAAAACGTAGTTCCGGGCGCTTGCCCATGAGGTTCTCGACCATGGTGGCGGTTTCCGCCCGGGTTTCGGGGGTTGCCATGATACGCAGCAGAACGCGTTTGGCGGGGTCCATGGTGGTGTCTTTGAGCATGGCGGGGGGCATTTCGCCAAGGCCCTTGAAGCGGCTGACCTCGATCTTGGTGCCGGGTTTCAGGGTTTTGACGATTTTTTCGCGCGCGGTATCATCCATGGCGTAAACGGATTTGGCACCCTGGGTGATGCGATAAAGCGGTGGTTGCGCCAGGTAGATATGGCCGTGGCGGATAAGCTCGGGCAATTCACGGTAGAAAAACGTCATGAGAAGCGAGGCGATATGCGCGCCGTCGACATCGGCGTCCGTCATGATGATCACGCGTTCGTAACGAAGATTGGCGCGGTTGAATTGTGCGCCGACACCGCAGCCCAAGGCTTCGATCAGGTCTTTCAGTTCCTGGTTCTGGCGTAGTTTTTCTGTACTGGCGGAAGCGACGTTAAGGATTTTGCCGCGCAGAGGCAGGATCGCCTGGGTGTTGCGGTTGCGCGCTTGTTTGGCGGAGCCGCCGGCGGAATCACCCTCGACCAGAAAAATCTCGGTGCCTTCGGCGTTTTCGGTGCTGCAATCAGCGAGCTTGCCGGGCAGGCGCAGGCGGCGGGTGGCGGATTTGCGGGGCGTGTCTTTTTGCTCGCGGCGGCGGATGCGTTCCTCAGCGCGGTCGATGATGAAGGCGAGCAGATTATCGGCATTGGCCGGGTCTCCCGCCAGGAAATGATCGAACCGGTCGCGCAGCGAAATTTCGGTCAGGCGCGTGGCCTCGGGGTTGGTGAGTTTTTCCTTGGTCTGGCCCTGGAATTGCGGTTCGCGGATGAAGAGCGACATTTTGGCGCGCAATGCGCCTGTGATGTCCTCGGCGATGATGGCGGCGCCACGCTTATTGTTGCGGCTTTCCGCCCAGGCGCGCAGCCCTTTTAACAAAGCGGCGCGGAACCCGGCCTCATGCGTGCCGCCGAGCGGTGTGGGCACAGTGTTGCAATAGGTATCGAGCGATGCATCCCCGCGTTCGATCCAGGCGCAGGCCCATTCGAGCTTGCCCTGGTCCGTGCCATCCGGGCCTGTGGGGAATTTGGCTTCGCCAGCCCAGATATCGGGCAGGATATTGACCGTGCCGCCGAGTTCAGCGGCCAGCGAATCCCGCAGCCCGCCGGGGAAATGCAGCTCGGCACTTGCGGGGGTCTCGGCATCGGCTTTCAACAGGCTGGGGTCGCACGACCAACGAATGCGCACACCGCGGAACAGATATGCTTTTGAACGACACAGCCGGTACAGCCGCGCCGGGGAGAAGTTTTGCGCGCCGAAAATTTGGATGTCGGGCGTGAAGCGGATGGTGGTGCCGCGACGGTTTTGGATGGGGCCGGCATTGACGAGCTTGGTAACCGGCAGGCCGCGCGAGAATTCCTGCCGGTAGAGGGTTTTGTCCCGGGCAATTTCCGCCAGGAAGGCGCTGGAGAGCGCGTTCACGACCGAGGAGCCGACGCCGTGCAGGCCGCCTGACGTGGCGTAAGCCTTGCCCGAGAATTTGCCGCCGGAATGTAAGGTGGTGAGGATGACCTCCAGCGCCGATTTGGTCTTGAATTTGGGGTGCGGGTCCACCGGGATGCCCCGGCCATTATCGCGCACGGTCAGGGTGTTGCCAGGCTCCAGGGTCATCTCGATCAGCCCGGCATGGCCGGCCACGGCCTCGTCCATCGCGTTATCGAGGATCTCGGCGGCGAGGTGATGAAAAGCCGATTCATCGGTGCCGCCAATATACATGCCGGGGCGGCGGCGCACGGGCTCCAGCCCCTCCAACACCTCGATATCGGCGGCTGAGTATTTTTTAGACTCGTCGCCGCTGGCAAATAGATCGTTCAAATCATCCGACTCCAGTTTGGCCGTGGCTCCTGTCCTGTACGTTTTGTCCGCTGCATATTGCAGCGGACAAAACGGGTACGCAGGCCACATCAACCAAGGACCGAGTGTCCCGCGCGAATAAGTATTTTATGCCACGAACCTCAGAGTCGGGACACTCTTCTGGTGGCATGTCCGGGAGGGGAGGAAAAGGACGGGTTACTCGCCGTGGCGGTGGATGTCATGCGTGTGGATACCGCCGCCTGTGCCTTTCATGGCCAGCCAATCCTTATGCGCCAGAGTGTTGCGCGTGTCGTAATAGCCTGAGCGCCAGTGATCACGCATTGAGAGGCGGGAGAATTCGTAGTCCTTGGCGTCCCCCTCATAGGCTTTTTGCTGGTAGATCAACTGCATGATGTTGATTTCGGGCGGGCGGGAGATGTTGGCTTTCAGCAGGCGTTGCTCATCGGTGAGTTTATCGTCCGGGACCAGCGACAAAGCCTCGTGCAAAG
>JAQNCU010000472.1 GCA_029077775.1 Acidocella sp.
GGTGATGGGCGCAGGGGCGAAGCGTCTGGCAAACACGATTTGCCTGGTGCTGCCGGGTGTGGCGGCGCAGACGCAGCTGATCGCGCTCGACATGGCGGGGGTTGCGGTGTCATCGGGCGCGGCCTGTTCATCAGGCAGCCTGGGGCCGAGCCATGTGCTGGCGGCCATGGGCGCGGGTGCGAATGCCAGGTGCGCGATCCGTGTGTCACTACCCTGGAATACCAGCCCGGACGCCGTGGCGGGATTTTGTGTGGCCTATCAGGCCATGGCGGACCGCGCCCGGCGGGCCTTGCGGGGGCGGGCTGTCTTCGATACGTCGCAGGCTGAACTTAAGGGTGTGTCGTGATGCCAAAAATGGTTTTTATCGAGCGTAGCGGGGCACCGCGCGAGGTTGAGGCGCCTGTGGGGCTCTCGGTGCTCGAAGTGGCGCATAAGCATGGCGTGGACATCGAGGGCGCGTGCGAGGGCTCGCTGGCTTGCTCGACCTGCCATGTGATCGTCGATCCGGACTGGGCGGGACGGCTGGCCAAGCCGACCGAGGATGAGGAGGACATGCTGGATCTGGCCTTCGGGCTTGAGAAAACCTCTCGCCTGGGGTGCCAGATTGTGATGTCCGAGGCGCTGGACGGACTGGTCGTGCGGCTGCCCGCGAGCACGCGCAATGCGGGCGGATGATGACCGGCGCCGGGCATAATACCGTATCCACCGGGACCACGCGCTGACATGCGGGTGGTGGTGGCCATGTCTGGCGGTGTCGATAGCTCGGTGGTGGCCGGGTTGATGGCGCGCGCGGGGCATGAGGTGATCGGCGTGACCCTGCAACTATACGACCATGGCGCGGCGGTGGGGCGCAAAGGTGCGTGCTGTGCGGGGGCGGATATTCAAGATGCCGGGCGCGTGGCGGCGCGGTTGGGCATCGCGCATTATGTGGTGGATGCGCAGGCGCGGTTCCGCGCGCAGGTGGTCTCAGCCTTTGCTGATAGCTATGCCGCCGGGCAGACCCCGGTGCCGTGCATTGCCTGCAACCAGCATTTGAAATTCGGTGATCTGCTTGACATGGCGCGGGATTTGGGGGCCGAGGCGCTGGCCACCGGGCATTATGTGCGGCGCGTGGCGGGCGCGGATGGGGCGCAACTGCACCAGGCGGTGGATGCACGGCGCGACCAGAGCTGGTTTTTATTCGCCACGACCCGGGCGCAGCTGGAATATTGCCGGTTCCCGTTGGGGGATTTTGCCGACAAGGCGCAGGTGCGCGCGCTGGCGGCACAGATGGGGCTGGTGGTTGCCGATAAGCCGGACAGCCAGGATATATGTTTCGTGCCTGAAGGCTCCTATGCCGATATCGTGCGGAAATTCCGCCCCGAGGCGCTGGAGCCTGGCGAGATTATCGGCGCGGATGGCGCGGTTCTGGGTCAGCATGAGGGGATTGCCCGCTATACGGTGGGCCAGGGCAAGCGCCTGGGTAACGCCGCGCAGCGTGACGGCGTGGCGCAAATGGTCACAAGGATTGAACCGGCGTCCCGGCGGATCGTGATTGGGCCCCGGCAGGCCGCCAGTCGGGAGATAAACCTGCGCGACGTGAACTGGTTGGTCGGCGTGCCGCAGGCGGCGATGGCAACGCGCGTGAAGCTGCGCGCGCATGATGCGCTGCATGGCGGTGTGGTGACCGCGCAGGAAGGTGGCGCGATGTTGCGCCTGGACGAGCCTGCCTTGGCGGCACCGGGGCAGGCGGCGGTATTTTATGACGGATCGCGGGTGCTGGGCGGCGGTTATATCGTGTGAGGTGAGCCGGTTTTGGTTGAATAAAATTACCAGGGGCCGGTGTAAATTTTAGATTTATTAATGGATTTTGCGATAAGTTAAGGTCGGCAGCGCGCGGTGGCGGATTTAAGGTTGTACCATGTGGCCGCTTGTTTGATACTGTAACGACATTATTAGGTTTTGCATGGGCAACGAGACGATCACCTCAAGCGGCACGGGCAGCACCTATTCCATGATCGCGCCTTTGAGTAATGGCACCAATATCGCGTTTTTGAACGAAGGCGGTACGGTAAACGGTGTTTTGTTGCTCGCGGCCAATGTGGCGCTGGATGCGTTCAACGTGGTCACCACCACGGTCAATGGCAGCCTG
>JAQNCU010000074.1 GCA_029077775.1 Acidocella sp.
TGCCGCTGTGGGAGATCGCAGGCTTTCTCGGACACAGCAGCCCTCAAATGGTTGCGGACACATATGGGCATCAACATCCAGATCATCTGCAGAGAGCGGCCAAAGCTCTGGGTTGATTGCAACAGTGCTCTTGTGTGCACATGAACACAAACGACATGACACGCAATAAAAAAACAAGCAAAACCCTGCGCGTTAAAAACCAAAGAATCTGTGGATAAATGCGCTAAACGCTTGAAAAAACACGTAGAAGAGTTGTGTTCGGAACGCAGGGGCCGGAGGTTCGAATCCTCTCACTCCGACCAAAATCTCGTTTTGTGTTTTTGTGGTGGCAAGGGCGAGCCGCTATTTCCAAAATTATCCCTTATGTGTAACAGGCCAGTGGCGCTGTTATAAATCAAGGCAAGGGGGTCGAGATGTCGGGAGCTTCTGAAAATCTGCGCCGTGCGCGCAATGTCGTGATCGCCGCGTATCTGAGCTGGACGCTCGATGCCTTCGATTTTTTTATCCTGATATTTACCTTTGACGATGTTGCGAAAACATTCGGGGTGTCGGTGAGCAGCATCACGCTGGCGATCACGCTGACGCTGGCGACACGGGCTGTCGGCGCGTTCATCTTCGGGCGGCTGGCCGATAAATATGGGCGCAAGCCGATTTTGATGCTGGTGGTGTTTTTGTACTCGATCTTCGAGGCGGCCAGCGGGTTTGCCTGGTCGTTTGCCTCGTTCCTCGCGATCCGCACATTGTTTGGCATCGCCATGGGCGGGGAATGGGGGGTGGGCAGTTCGCTTGCCATGGAGACCATCCCGGATCGCTGGCGCGGCTGGGTTTCCGGCCTGCTGCAAGCGGGCTATCCGTTCGGGTTCTTCCTGGCGACGCTGCTGTTCGATTTCGGTCTGCAGCCGCTGGGCTGGCGCGGCATGTTTTTCGTCGGCGCGCTGCCCGCCTTGCTGGTGTTCTTCATCGCCGCCCAGGTTGAAGAAAGCCCGGCCTTCGAAGCCATGCAGCATCGCCCCAGCCGGGTGCCGGTCAGCACCGTGCTGCGCAAGAACGCCAAGCTGGTGATCTATGGCGTGGTGATGATGGCGGCGTTCAACTTCTTCTCGCACGGCACGCAGGATATTTACCCGAAATTATTCCTGGGCAAGCAACTGCATTTCAGCCATGCGCAGATTACGGACATCAGTCTGTTTTATAATGTCGGTGCGATGCTGGGTGGGATTGCGTTTGGCTATCTCAGCCAGAAGATCGGGCGGCGCTTTGCCATCGGGGCGGCCTGTGTGCTCTCGCTCGCGGTTGTGTATTTCTGGTCGCATGGGTCCACGCCGGGCACCATCGCGGCGGCGGCGTTCTTGATGCAGTTCGCGGTGCAGGGGGCCTGGGGTGTGGTGCCCGTGCATCTCAACGAGCTGTCACCGGCGGAAATCCGGGGGACGTTCCCGGGGTTTGTGTACCAGCTTGGCAATTTCGTGGCTTCGGTCAATGCGCCGTTGCAGGTGGGAATCGCGGCGCAGCATGGTGGGGATTATGGCTATGCGTTGATGCTGGTGGCGGGCTCGGTCGCGGTGATTCTGATTTTGCTCATGATTTTTGGGCCTGAGGCGCGGAATGTGTCCATGGCGGGGACCGCCAGTAGCTAAAAGAACGGGGACCGCCAAAAATTAAGAAGGCGGGGACCGCCAAAAATTAAGAACGCGGGGACCGCCAAAAATTAAGAACGCGGGGACCGCCAAAAATTAAGAACGCGGGGACCCCCAAGAGTTACGAGCGCGGGGGCTGTCTGGCCTTGCCGGGGGGCTAAGGCTGGTCTACCTCGCGGTCGATCACACCAAGCTGGAGAGCCATTTATGTCAGCCATCGCCGATATCGTCGCGCGGGAAATTCTCGATAGCCGGGGTAACCCGACGGTGGAGGTGGATGTGCTGCTGGAATCCGGCGCGTTTGGCCGGGCGGCTGTGCCGTCCGGTGCTTCAACCGGCGCGCATGAGGCTGTGGAGTTGCGCGATGGTGACATGGCGCGCTATGGCGGCAAGGGTGTGACCAAGGCGATGGCGGCGGTTGAAGGCGAAATCCTCGACGCGATTGGCGGCATGGATGCCGAGGACCAGATCGGCATCGACACCATCATGATCGCGCTGGATGGGACTCCGAACAAATCGCGGTTGGGGGCGAATGCGATCCTCGGGGTTTCATTGGCTATGGCCAAGGCCGCCGCGGCGGATAACGGGATGCCGCTGTACCGGTATGTCGGTGGCGTGGGCGCGCGGGTTTTGCCGGTGCCGATGATGAACATCGTCAATGGCGGTGAACATGCCGACAACCCCATCGACATCCAGGAATTCATGATCCAGCCGGTGGGCGCGGCGAGCATCCGCGATGCCATTCGCATCGGGTCGGAGATTTTTCACGCCTTGAAAAAATCATTGAGCGAAGCCGGGCATAACACGAATGTGGGGGATGAGGGCGGGTTCGCGCCGAATTTGCAGTCAGCTGATGCCGCACTCGGGTTTATCACCAAGGCGGTGGCGCGCGCGGGCTATCGGCCTGGGGAGGATGTGACCTTTGCCCTGGATTGCGCGGCGACGGAGTTTTTTAAAGACGGGATTTATCATCTCAAAGGCGAGGGCAAAAGATTCGATGCCGCGCAGATGGTGGATTATCTGGCCGATCTCGCCGCGCGTTACCCCATCGCCAGCATCGAGGATGGCTGCGCCGAGGATGATTGGGAGGGTTGGAAGCTGCTGACCGACAGGCTTGGGGGTAAATTGCAACTGGTGGGCGATGATTTGTTCGTCACCAACCCCATCCGCCTGCGCCGTGGCATTGAAGCCAAAACGGGGAACTCCATTCTGGTTAAGGTCAACCAGATCGGCACGCTGACCGAGACGCTGGAGGCGGTGGACATCGCGCACCGCGCCGGGTTCACGGCGGTGATGTCCCACCGCTCGGGCGAGACCGAGGATGCCACCATCGCTGACCTCGCGGTCGCGACCAATTGCGGGCAGATCAAAACCGGGTCGCTGGCGCGCTCTGACCGGACCGCGAAATATAATCAGTTGATGCGGATTGAGGACGAACTGGGCCCCGTGGCGCGGTATCATGGACCGGCGTTGCGGCGGGGCGCGGAATCCCGTTAGACTTGGAGTCGTGGTGGAGCGACGCTGCCAGCGTGAATGCTCGAGTGGTCTCCGCCAGCTTTGGCATCACTACGACCAGGAGACTCCTATGACGAGCCTCGCCACTGATTTCGACAATTCAACCGTTGCCAACCCGCTCGACCTTGTCGAGCAGGTGATCACCGCCAATGACTGGGCGTTCGACCGCCGGTCCGATTCTGACATGGCCGCCGAGGCGCCCGGCAAATGGGGCGATTACGGGCTTTATTTCTGCTGGTCGGATGAGATTTCGGTCATGCATTTCTCCTGCGCGTTCGATTTGAAATCCCCCGCCCGGCGGCGCGGCGCGTTGTATGAATTGCTGGCAAAAGCCAATGAGCGGTTATGGATCGGGCATTTCGGCATGGATGAGGAGACCGGCGCGCCGATCTATCGCCATTCGGTGCTGTTGCGCGGTGCGCCCAGCGCCTCATCGGAATCCATCGAGGATCTGGTGGATATCGCGCTGACCGAGTGCGAGCGGTTTTTCCCGGCGTTCCAGTTTGTGCTGTGGGGCGGCAAAACCCCGGATGAGGCCCTGGAAGCGGCGATGCTGGAATGCGTCGGCGAGGCCTGATACGAGCATGAGCTGCCACCTATGGCGATGACCGCGCTGCCCGCTTTGTTGCTGGTGGGTGGCGGGCGGATGGGCGGGGCGATGCTGGCGGGCTGGCGTGAACAAGGGCTGGCCTCGGCGATTGTTGTTGATCCATCAACCCCGGCGGCAAGCCTGGCCGGGGGCGGTGTTTTGGTGGTGCCATCCTTTGCTGAAATCCCGGCCGGGTTCACGCCGGAGGCCGTGGTTCTGGCGGTGAAGCCGCAAATGGCGGGTGAAGTGTTGCCCGCCTATGCGCGGTTTGCCGGGCAGGCGGTGTTCATCTCGATTATGGCAGGCAAGACCATTAAGGCGGTCGGTGCCATGCTGGGTGTGCGGGCGGCCATTGTGCGCGCCATGCCCAACACCCCGGCGGCGGTGCGGCAGGGCTTCACGGTGGCGGTGGCGGGCGCGCATGTATCCGCCCGGCAACGCCAACTGGCCGATGCCCTGCTGGCGGCGGCGGGCGAGGTGGCGTGGGTGGATGACGAGGCGCTGCTGGACCCTGTGACCGCGATTTCAGGCGGCGGCCCGGCCTATGTGTTTTTGTTGACCGAGTTGATGGAGCGCGCGGCCTGCGACCAAGGTATCCCCGCGGCGTTGGCCCGGCAGATGGCGCGCCAAACCGTTATTGGTGCCGCGGCTTTGCTGGCGGCGAGCGATGAGGACGCGGCTGATCTGCGGATTGCGGTAACCTCGCCCAACGGCACCACCGAGCGCGCCTTGGCGGTGTTGCGCGCCGATGACGCCTGGCCGAAATCGTTCGCGACGGCGATACAGGCGGCAACGACACGCTCCCGCGCGCTGTCCGATTGATTTACAGGCCGTAACCCGGTTGCTACACCGCGCCGGAAGCGATTTTACCCCGCACCGGAAAGCCCTGACAGCATGAAAATAGTTGCCTGCAACAGCAACCGCCCTTTGGCCGAGGCTGTTGCCGCCGGGCTGAACCTGCCGCTCGCCAAGGCATCTATCCGGCGATTCGCGGATATGGAGGTTTTTGTCGAAATCCATGAGAATGTACGCGGCGAGGACGTGTTCGTTATTCAGTCCACATCCTATCCGACCAATGATAATCTGATGGAGTTGTTGATCACCTGCGATGCGCTGCGACGCTCCTCGGCGCGGCGTATCACACCGGTTATCCCGTATTTTGGTTATGCCAGGCAGGACCGGAAATCCGGCCCGCGTACGCCCATTTCAGCCAAGCTGGTCGCCAATCTGATCACCGAGGCGGGTGCCAATCGCATTCTGACGATGGATTTGCATGCCGGGCAGATTCAGGGGTTTTTTGATATTCCGGTCGATAACCTGACTGTTGCCCCGCTGTTTTCCGCTGATATCGAGCAGCGTTTCGCGGGGCGTGAATTGATGATCGTGAGCCCGGATGTGGGCGGTGTGCTGCGCGCGCGGATCATCGCGCGGCGGCTGAATTGCGACCTCGCCATTATTGATAAGCGGCGCGAACGGGCCGGGGTTTCCGAGGTCATGAACATCATCGGTGAGGTCGAGGGGCGGGACTGCATAATTATCGACGATATCGTGGATTCGGGCGGTACGCTGTGCAACGCGGCGGAGGCCTTGCTGGCCGCTCATGCGCGCTCGGTCAGTGTGTATGTCAGCCATGGCGTGCTCTCAGGCGGGGCGGTGGCGCGCATTGCGGCGTCACCCATCGAGATGCTGACGATTACGGATTCGATCACGGCGACCGAGGCGGTGCGGCTCGCCCATAACGTCCGCCAGCTTTCCATCGCGCCATTGCTGGCCGAGGCGATGCGGCGGATTTCAACCGAAAGCTCGGTCAGTTCATTGTTCGATTGATGATCATAATAAAATAATAGGGAGGACGCCGTGAAGCTTTATTATTTCAGTAATGCCTGTTCGATGGGTATTCACTTATTGCTGCATGAAATCGGCACGCCGTTTGCCATCGAGACGGTCGATTTCACGCAAGCCGCACAGTATCAACCGACATTCATGGCAATGAACCCGAAATCCAAGGTGCCGCTGTTGCAGCGAGACGATGGCGGGTTTGTCAGTGAGTTTCCGGCCATCGCGTATTACATCGCGCGTGCCAACCCGGCGGCGCGGCTGCTGCCAAACAGCCTTGAAGGTGAGGTCAAGGCGTTGGAACTGCTGGATTATATGGTGGCGACGATGCATATGCGCGGGTTCACGCGAATTTTCCGGCCGAATTATTTCACCAATCACGAGGCGCAGTATGAGGAGGTGAAGCAGGCCGGGGTGGAGATTGTGCGCAAGGGGTTCGCGCTGTTGGAGCCTGTGCTGGGCGCGCAGGAGTTCATGCTGGGCGATTTTTCGATTGTCGAGGGCGCGCTGTTCTTCCTCGAACATTGGAGCCGGTTCCGCGCGCAGATTGCCATGCCCGCGAATTTTGAGGCGCATCTGGACAGGCTATTGGCCCGGCCCGCCGCGCGCAAAACACTGGCCGCCGAGGGGATTGCCGAGGGGCTCGCCTGAATGTCGCTGCCCCCGGTTGCTTTCTGGTTTTTGCGCCATGGCGAGACCGACTATAATGCGCGTGGGCTCTCGCAAGGGGCGCTGGATATCTCATTGAACGAAAATGGCCGGGCGCAGGCGATAGCGGCGGGGCCGAAGCTGGTGGGGCAGGGGATTGTGTCGATTATTTCCTCGCCGATGATCCGCACCCGTGAGACGACCGCTTGCGTGAATGCATGCCTGGGCCTGGAAGTGGGTTTTGAGCCCGGCCTGCGTGAGGTGATTTTCGGCGGGATGGAGGGCAAGCCATTGATGCCCTGGTTCCTGGAATGGTTGGAGGGGCGTTACACGCCGCCTGGGGCTGAGAGTTTCGAGGAGGTGAAAGAACGGGTTGCCGACGCAATGGCGCGCGTGTTGGCGCAGCCATCGCCGGTGCTGGTGGTGGCGCATGGCGGGGTGTTCCGGGCGTTGCGCGAACTGATGGGCCTGGCGCGTACCGAGGGCATTGCGCAGAATGCTGAGCCGTTATTCTGCGACCCCGGTTTGGCGGGATGGCAAATTAGCGCAAAATAACGCTGCGGCGGCGATGAACTGGTCCACCTCGTCCTCGGTTGTTGTCCAGCTTGCCACCAGCCTTATGGCATCCTCATGCGCGGCGAGCCCTGGGGTCGCCCAACGGTAAAAGCCGAAGCCCTGGGCCTCCAGCGCTGTAGCCATGCGCTCTGGCATGATGGCGAAACACTCATTGGCCTGTACCGGGGCGGCGAGGCGCACGCCGGGCAGGATGGTGAGCCCGGCAGCCAGGCGGGTGGCCATGGCGTTGGCCTGTGCGGCATGGCGCAGCCAGAGATCTTCGGTCAGATAGGCGGTCATCTGGGCGGCGGCGAAGCGCATTTTTGAGAAAAGCTGCCCGGCGCGTTTGCGGCGATACTCAAACGCTTCCACCAGAGACAAATCGAAGATCACCACGGCCTCAGCGGCCAGGGCGCCGTTTTTGGTGGCGCCCAGGCTCAGCATATCCACGCCCGCCCGCCAGGTGATGTCCCCCGGGTGGCAATTCAGCGTGCTGACGGCGTTGGCGAAGCGCGCCCCATCCACGTGGATGCGTAAGCCGGCTTTCCTAGCCGTGGTGCTCAAAGCTTGTAGCTCAGCCGGGGTGTAGATGGTCCCCCATTCGCTGGCCTGGCTGAGACTGATGGCGGCGGGCGGAACCTTGTGTACGCCCCGCCCGGTGGCCGTCCGGATGGCGTGGGTGAGGGCTGTGGCGGTGAATTTGCCGCCAACACCTGGAATGGTGAGCAGCTTCGCGCCGCCCGAGAAAAACTCCGGCGCGCCACATTCATCGCTCTCGATATGCGCGCTCTCGTGGCAAAAAACGCCGCCATAGGGCGGGCAGAGTACCGCCAGGGCAAGGGCGTTGGCCGCCGTGCCTGTGGCCACCGGGTAGATGGCGAGGTCGGTTTCAAAAATCTCGCGCGCACGCCGGGTTAGGGCGCGGGTCCAGTCATCATCGCCATAGGAATGTGCCGGGCCGTGGTTGGCCTCGGTGATGGCGGCCATGATCTCGGGCGCGATGGTGGTGATGTTGTCGCTCGAAAAATCGATGTTCATGGGATCTCCAGGGTCACCGCGACCGGAACATGGTCCGATGGTTGCGGCCAGTTGCGGGCGGATTTTAAGATCTGGTGGCTGATCAGCCCAGGGGCGAGGTCCTGGCTGATCCAGATATGGTCGAGCCTGCGGCCACGGTTCGAGGCCTCCCAGTCGCGGTTGCGGTAGGACCACCAGGTATAGAGCTTCTCCTCCGGCGGTACGAAATGGCGAAGCGCATCGACCCAGCCTTGCGCCATCCAGGCGTTCAGCCCCTCAGTCTCGGGCGGGGTGTGGCTGACGACATCGAGCAGTTGTTTATGGCTCCAGACATCGTGTTCCAGTGGTGCTATGTTGAGATCCCCCACCAGCACGGCGCGCGCGGGTGGCTGGGCCGCGAAATGCGCCTGCGCCTGGGCGATGAAATCTAGCTTGTGGGCGAATTTGATGTTGGCCGCGCGGTCCGGGATGTCGCCACCTGCGGGCACGTAGAAATTATGCAGGGTGACGGGCGCAGACTTGGTTTCCAGCTGTACCGCGAGGTGACGGCAATCTGATTTGCCGCACCAATCAGGTGTGCTGGCAACCAGGGTGAGCGGCAGACGCGAGAAGATCGCCACACCATTATAGCTTTTCATGCCACGCCATATGACATGGGGAAAGCCGATGGCGGCGGCGAGGTCTGTGGGGAACAGGTCATCGGGGACCTTGGTTTCCTGCAGGCAGATCACATCCGGGTGGAGGGAAGCGATGAGCCCGTGCAGCAAGCCCTGGCGCAGCCGCAATGAATTGATGTTCCAGGTGGCGATGGTGAGGGTCATCGCGTCTGTCTACAACGGGGCTATGATAAATCTACCCCCCAGGGGCCGCGGGCGCGGTACCGGGATTATATTGGAACAGGCTGTCAGGGTACGGCCCGCCGGGTGCGATGTCATACAGGCTGACCCGCGTTTCCTGCCCTTGGGCGTCGCGCACCACCCATTGGTGCAGGGCGAGCGGGTCTGTGCTGAAAACCAAAGTAAGGCTGCCGGTGGCTGGTTTGTCCCGGCGGACCAGAGTGATGTCATCCTCCCCGGGTTGGCGCTGGATGGCGGTGACCACAACATTGCCGCTGGTGAGATCGACATGGCTGGCGAGCAAAATGCCAAGCGGCGTGGCGCTGAGCGGGATGTTGGTGGTCTGACCCAGGGCGGGGTCGTGATAAACCAGCAGCCCGAAGCCCGCGACCAGCAATTGCTTGTCGGGCGGGTCATACGCAAACCGCATTCTACCCGGACGCTCAAGCCACGCTTTGCCGGTGCGGGTGGAGCCGTCGGCCGCGACCTGAAGGAAATTGGCGGTCAGCCCGGTTTGCTGGTTGAGGTAAGTGCTGATCTGCGCCAGCAATTTGACATCGGTTGGCGTGAGGGCGAGTGGCGTTGTCTGCGCCGCCGCGGGCAGGGGGCTGAGCGCGCAACACGCGATCAGAATCCCCAACGCCCAGGCGGCGAGACGAGAGCGATATTCAGGCGGCAGCGCGGCGGCTGGCGGCCTCGGTTTTATTGGCAGCATAGGCATCGGTCATGATATGGCGCGTTTCCCGCAGAAAAGCAGCCCCCTTCACGGTACGCTGCACGAGAACGCTGCGGCGGTCCGCCGGGTCGATCTTGCGGCGGACGAAATCAAGTTCGGTCAGACGGTCCAGCGCGCGTGTGATGGCCGGTTTAGAGACGTTGAGGTCCTGCGCCAGACCGCGCACGGTGTGCCCGCCTTCGTTCAGGTAGCATGTCATAAACACGCCGAGTTGCCGGGCGGAGAGATCAACGCCGTCGCGCCGGACCAGGGAGACGATGGTATCCCGCAGGATGCCAACCAGTTGATCGGAGGAAAGTTGCGCTGCCATGTTACAATACTTTCAAATGTCAGGGATCACGGTTGATAGGTCGTTATCCATGGATCAGTTTTTGTATCGTCCGGATATTTAGCACACACATAAAATAGAATGCCGAACGATATGCATACTTAACGACTTATTTGTGATTTATGCAACATTCCGTGTGCTGACGAGCATACGATGCCACATAGGTCCGACACACCCGCCGTTTTCCTTTTGAAAACAAAAGGAAAATGGCGGGTTACGCCCCCATTTTAAATGCAGGTGCGGGGGCTGCCCATTTCGTGGGTAAGCGAACGATTCCGGGAAATGTTTCGGCCCCGGCATATTGATCCGGGCGCGATTTTTATCTTTTCAGGCTTTATGTGGGGCCCAACGTGTTTCAATCGCGTGCAGAAGAGCACGTAATGTTTGCGCCTCACCGCCCTCCGGCCGGGCGGGCCGGTTGGTATCGTTCCAGGCATATACATCGATATGCGCCCAGGAGATTTGTTCAGGTACGAATTTCCTTAGGTACAAGGCCGCAACAATCGCGCCCGCCATCGGCTTGCTGGCGACGTTGGCGAGATCGGCGATCGGGCTCTCCAGCCATGGTTCGTAGGCTGAAAAAAGCGGCAGCCGCCAAAGCGGGTCATTGGTGGTAACGCCGGATTTGATAATGGTGTCCGATAATTCATCATCCGTACAGAATAAGGCGGGCAGATCCGGGCCGAGGGCGACACGCGCGGCCCCGGTGAGTGTTGCTGCGTCGATCAGCCATGTGGGCGAGGCCGACCCGGCTTCGGCCAGTAGGTCACATAGAACCAGCCTGCCCTCAGCATCGGTGTTGCCGACCTCGACGCTGAGCCCGCTGCGGGTTTGCAGAACATCAGACGGGCG
>JAQNCU010000473.1 GCA_029077775.1 Acidocella sp.
CAGGAGGTGGTCAAGAATCAGCACCTCGACCTTGAATCAGAAATCCACGCCAAGCGAAACCAAAATTTTCAGCCCCAGACCCGCCATTTAGAATTGCTGATAGAACACCCAAACGTTTGACTGCGTGCAGATTCTATAATTCTTTCTACAAGCCCAAGCTCGTCAGGCCCGGATGGTCGTCAGGGCGTCGTCCCTGCGGCCAATGGAAGAGGCGATCATTGGACGAAATGGCCAAATCATTGATACTCGCAATACGGCGCCGCATCAGCCCTGCCTCGTCGAACTCCCAGTTTTCATTGCCATAGGAACGAAACCACTGCCCCGCAGCATCATGCCACTCATAGGCGAAGCGCACGGCCATCAGGTTTTCACGAAAGCTCCAGACCTCCTTGATGAGCCGATACTCCTGTTCGCGCGCCCATTTGCGGGTCAGGAAAGCGATGATTTCGGCGCGGCCGCTGATGAAGTCCACGCGGTTTCGCCATTGGCTGTCGGGCGCATAGGCTAACGCGACTTTGTCGGGATCGCGGCTGTTCCAGGCGTCTTCGGCAAGGCGGGCCTTTTGCGCAGCGGATTCGGGGGTGAAGGGGGGCAACGGCGGACGGCTCATTGGGCGATTTCCAGATTGGCTAATCTGGCGGCAGCTAGACGCGCTTCTTTTTCGCGGATGGTCATGCTGGCCGCCATGCGCCTGTTGTAGGCCCTCAGAATTTCGGGAGGCGCTGTGTCAGGCGTGCCAGAGTTGAATGGCGGTGCTGGCGCATATTCCAACCCCAATTGCAGTGTCTGAGCCAGCGCCTCGCCACCCAGTTCGGCGAGCACCACCAGCGCAAAATCGATCCCTGCAGTCACCCCACCGCCGGTGATGATATGGCCATCGCGCACCACACGCCGCTCATCCGGCGTGGCACCAAACAGTGGGAGAAGGTGGCGCCATGCCCAATGGCAGGCCGCTCGCCTGCCCTGCAAGAGGCCTGCCGCCCCCAAAATCAGTGACCCGGTGCAGACTGAGGTAACATAGCGCGCGCCCAGACCAAGGCGGCGGACTTCGGAGATAAAGCTCTCATCAAGCGCGACCTGCGTAGCGGTTGCGCCGCCCGGAACGCAAATCAGATCGCAACCTGAAATATCAGCCAGGGTCCGCGTACACGCGAACACCAACCCCTCGCTGGCCACATCGCCTCCATCGCGGCTAGCCACCAGCGTTTCGCTGCCCGGCAGACGCGAAAGGAACTGATGCGGGCCAGTAAAATCAAGCTGGGTCATGCCGTTAAACACAGCAAAGACGATACGAAATGGCTGATCGGTCATCAAAACCTCCTCATGGAAACACTGCCTTAATCGCATGGCCTTTGAATTGACGAAATGACATATATCCCTCATTCTAAGCCATGCTGCGCATAATTGGTCTATATCTTTACGACGGCTTCCAACTTCTCGACGCCTGTGGCCCGATCACCAGCTTGGAGATATCGGGGCGTATGGCAAACGACGCCTATCAAGTGATCTTGTTATCGGCCAAGGGTGGGCCGGTTCGGAGTTCATCAGGCGTGGTGATTGAAACAATCCCAGCAGACCTTGAGGGCATAATCGACACCCTAATCGTGGTTGGCGGCAACGGGAGCCGTGATGCCATGCACGATGAGGCTATTGTGGTCTTCCTGCGTCATGCAGCAGGTACTGTTCGGCGGGTCTGCAGCGTCTGCTCGGGTGCATTCTTGCTGGCAGGTGCAGGTGTACTCGACGGGCGGCGCGCGACCACCCATTGGCGGCGAGCCAAGCTGTTGGCACGCCTGTTCCCCAAAGTCTCAGTCGAGCCTGATCGTATCCATATCCGGGATGGGCATGTCTGGACCTCGGCTGGAATCACCGCCGGCATTGATCTCTCGCTGGCCTTGATCGCAGAGGACCTGGGCGAGGCTCTGGCCCGACGTGTGGCCCAAGAAATGGTTGTCTATTATCGGCGACCGGGTGGCCAGTCGCAATTTTCGGCGCTGGCTGAATTGGGCGGAGAAGGAGCGCAATTTGCCCCCCTGCTGGATTGGATGCGCTCCAGGGGAATCGCATACGGAATTTTGTTGCATGGGAGGGTGATTTAGATTCTGCTTGAAGCTCAAGTCAT
>JAQNCU010000075.1 GCA_029077775.1 Acidocella sp.
GCGCGCAAGCCAGGGTGATGACGGCGAGCGGGGTTTTTCTGGATATTGCCGCGCGCGATTATCTGGGGGGGTCATTGTGCCGACGGGTGCAAGAGCCTGATGGGGCCTTTAGCCAGCGGGTGCGGGCCCAGTTGGTTGCCGGGCGGGCGACCCGTGCGAGCTTAAGCGCGGCGCTGCTTGGCCTGACCGGACGGGCGCCCTGGATTTTTGAGCCGCTGAACGCGACGGATACTGGCGGGTATAATGTGAGTCTGGGTTATAATATGGCTGGCGGCTATGGCAGCCTCGGCTTGCCGCAGCAGTTTTTTCTGACGGCATATCGGCCCGTACAAGCCGCATCGGGGAATGCTGGGGGATATGTTGCAGGCCCCGGCGGGTATGATACCGGGCCGATGGCCTATACCGATCCGTCGACGGTGGCGAGTGTGATCGGTGATGGCGAGATTTATGCCGCGATTGCTTCGGTTTTGCCGACGGTCGCAGTGGCGTGGACCAACATTTCAAACTGAGGATCAGCATGGATCGGAATATGGTTTATCCCGGGAGCATCCCGCTGGATACGGATATACTTAACCCAAATCGCAACGCGATGGTGGCGGTGGCGGCGTTGACGGCAGCGGTATTGGGGCTGGAGACCGTGGTGGATGGGCTTGGCTGCGCGCCGAGTGTTCCGGCGTCGCTTTCAGTGACGGTGGGGCCTGGGAGTATCACGTTGTTAACCGCGCTGGATGCCACGGCCTATGGGGCGTTGGCCGCGGATGTGGCGGACCAGATTGTAAAAACCGGGATAAATCTGGCAACGACGAGCTTTGCTCTGGCGGCGCCGGTGAGTTCCGGGCAGTCGGTGAGTTACCTGATCGAGGCGGCGTTTTTGGAGAGCGATTCGGCGCCGGTGGTGCTGCCCTATGTGAATGCGGCGAATACGAGCCAGCCATTTTCGGGGCCGAATAATGCAGGGACCGCGCAGAATACGATGCGGACCCAGCGCGTGCAGCTGCAGTTGAAGCCGGGGGCGGCGGCGCTGGCGGGCACACAGACGGTGCCCGCCGTGGATGCCGGATGGGTCGGGCTTTATGTGATCACGGTGAATTATGGGCAGACGGCGATTACCGCCTTGGATATTACCGTCGCACCAGGTGCGCCGTTTATTGGCTATAAACTTCCCGCGCTGCGACCGGGATTTTCGGCCATGCAGGTCTTCAGTGGCTCCGGCGCTTTCACGGTTCCGAATAATGTATCCACGGTGCGTGTGTCTGTGACCGGTGGCGGTGGAGGTGCTGGCTTCCATGCCACGATGCCGAGCGGTGGTGGTGGTGCGGGTGGACAGGCGGTGGGCATCATCTCCGGCCTCGTGCCGGGCCAGATTGTGCCTGTGACCGTGGGTGCAGGGGGGGCTGTGCTCAGCGGTCCGGATAGTGGCAATGCGGGCGAAAGTTCCAGTTTTGGCAATTATGTTTTGGCGAGTGGTGGGGAGGGCGGCGGCGGCGGCACGGTAACGATTTTTGCCAATGCTGGCGGCGGTGGCGGCAATGGTGCGGGCGGCCAGGTGAACCGGACAGGTTCCCAGGGTGGCGATGGGATTGTTGTGGCGTGCCGCGGCGGGGATGGTGGCGGGCCGGGGAACGGGCGCGGCGCCAGCGGCCCGCAGACCGGTGTGAACGCGGCGGGCTACGGCGGCGGCGGCGGCGGCGGGTGTTCCACAGGTGCGTCACCGGCTGGTTATGCGGGTGGGGCGGGTGCGTCTGGTGTTGTGATTGTCGAATATTAAGGAGCCAGACCATGAGCACGCCAGCCAGCCATTTATGGACACCGTCCAATGCGCGTTATTTGCAGATCGGCGGGTTTGTGCCGACGCCGCGCGGGCCGCAGATCCCGCCGCCTTTGCCGCTGATATGGCCTGTAAAAGACCCTGGCGACACACTGGATTACGTGTTCGATATCGCGCCCGCGCTGAGCGCCAATCCGGGAGATGTGATCAGCACTTTGGATGTTTCGATCAGCCCGGATAATTCCGGTGATCTCGTCTTGGTATCGTCATCAGCGGATGGTCCGCGCGCGGTACTGTGGTTGAGCGGTGGGCAGGCCCAGACGACGTATATGGTCACCATCAGTATCACCACCGCGGGTGGACGGATGCTGGCGCGCAGTGTCGCACTTCCGGTTTTGGCGCTGGCCGCCGTGCCGGTGCCGATAGACGCTTTGACAACGCCCGAGGGCATCGCCCTGACGGGGCCGACAGGCACGATTTTGACCATCAGCTAAGGGGTTTCGGATATGCCGACGATTGGACAATTACCACCGGCGAATTCAGTTTCGGACGCTGATGAGATGGCCATATTCCAGGATGGTCAGACCTTGGCGGCGACCCGTGCGCAGGTGCTGGCGGGTGTGCAGAGCCGTTTGAGCCTGCCGCAGAATACGTTGCTGGGCGGGCTGGGCCCGGGTGTGACGAGCCCGGTGCCGGTGACGATTGGCGCCAATCTCGTGGTTTCGGGCACGACGATTTCAGCCGCCGCCGCGCCGTTTGAGATACCGGCATTACCCGCCGGAGCGGCACCTTCAGCGGGGGATGTTGCAGCGCTTGGCCAGGCGGGACGGAATGTCGGCGTGACATATGCCGCGTTTCTGGGTGCGATGGGAGGTGTGGCGGGGTTGCCGGGCGGGAATTTTCTGGCAACCGCAACCGGCGGGACCACCGCGCGCAGCATAAGCGCGCTGACGGGCAATGCCGTTGCCATTGAGGATTTCGGCGCAAAGGGTGATGGCGTGACCGATGACGGCCCGGCGCTGTTGGCGGCGATTGCGAGTGGCAACCCCGTGCGGTTGGGACCAAAAACATATGCGATCGCCGGGGCGTGCGATATCAGTGGGGCGACGTGCAGTTTGCTGGGCGTGCCAGGGTTGACGATTTTATGGCGCAGTGCCCAGACGAAGATCGGGGTTTCGCCAACGACCGCGTGGATAAGCGTGACGGCGACGAATTTTGTTGCCGAGGGTGTTATTTTTGATGCGAATTTGGCGATTACGCAGACCGGATTTTCGGTTCTTATCCAGCCTGCTTGTGTGAAATCATCGATCTCGCATTGTGTGTTCCGTTATGCAGCGGGCGGCGCGGAAGGCTCTGGCTTGACGTATGTGGCGAGCGACCCGGCGACGACGCAGCATGATGTGCGCGACTGCGCGTTTACGGGCAATGCGGTGCATGGATTATATGCCCAGGCCATTGACGGTTTGAGTGTGGCGGGATGCCGGGCGCATGATAATGGCGGCGACGGTATTCATGTCGATAGTCTTGACCCTAGTTTTGCGCTCAAGATCAGAAATCTCCAGATCACGGATAATAGCTGTTGGAATAATACTTGTGGGATTCTGGTTGGGAATTTTAACGCGACGAATGTGAATGTAACGCCGTTTACATATGGAAATGCGAACCCGGATGTTTTGGGCGCGGTGATTTCTGGAAATAATTGTGATTCGAACCGAGGCTATGGGATATATATCTCGGGACGGAATATTTTGGTGGCAGCGAATCTCTGCGCGAATAACAGCGCCGTGACAGGCAGTGGGGCGGGTATTTTATGCGACACGGGATATTGCAAGGTGACCGGCAATATGGTGACCGGTGCCTCGGCTTTTGGTATTGATTGCGGGGGGTCGGTTTATACCGAGGTTGATCATAATTACATAAATGGGGCTTATATCGGGCTGAATATTGGTGGCGGCCAGCATTGCATGGCGCGCGGTAATTTTATTCAGGATTGCACAGGCGTTGGTATCGCGGTGCAGAATGTTGAATCTGATGGCGGGGGCGATAATTTCGGGCTTGCCTGCGACGGGCTTTCGATTATCGGAAACTGGATCGGGTATGGCGGGAATGTGACGGCGATTTTGATCCGTGATGCGGCGCAGAATATTCTGGTGCAGGATAATGTGATTGTGGGTGAGCCTGGGGCGAATTTGGGCAATGCGATTTCTCCCTATAGCGATACTGTGGTGATCAGGCGGAATTTGTTGAATTATACGACGAGCTGGCCGGTTAATCCGGGAAATATTTCGGGCGTATATAGTCTTGTGATCCCTGATATTGTTGATCGTGTAACGATCTCTCAGGCATCTTTGCCAATCGCGCGGATGGTGACGACCCAGGCGAACCAGGCCGTGGGAAGCGTCACGTTTGCAAAGATAAGTTCAGGAGGCTCAGGATATACAACGGCGACAATCAATTTTTTCGGAACCGGAACGGGTGCTTCGGCGCGTGCCTGGATTTCCGGCGGGGTGATCATCGGCATCCAGATGAGCAATTTTGGCTCGGGTTATGGTACCGGAACGCAAGTGGTGATCAGCGGAGATGGCAGTGGGGCGGCGGCCACGGCGCAAGTGGGGCTGCCGGTTTTGCAGGGGCGGGAGGTTTCGATCGATTGCCTCGCGACGACGGTTTTCGCGGCTTCGGGGGCGGTGCCCGCGCAGAATAATTGGACGAATGCGCCGATCAGCGTGCCTGCCGGTGCGAGCATCGACTGGATTGGCACTGGCGGCGGTTGGCGCGCCGCGCGGTTCTCGCAGAATGATTATGTCTCGCCGAATGGCGATGGTAGCGTGACGCTGCGCACGCAGTCGGGCAATATTTCGCTTCATCCCGCTGGTTCAGGGAGTGTGCGAATTCTCTCGGATACGGAGGCGACTGGGGCCGCGGAATTGATCGGCCGTGGGTCGCCGCTGAATGCGGTATCAGCGCCTGCGGGTTCGACGTTTCGGAATTTGAATGGCGGCGTTGGCAGCACGTTCTGGGTCAACCAGGCGGCTGGGGCGGGCAACTGGGTGGCGTTGGCCTGAACCGGTCCCGAGGGGCCGCGATCTGATTGAAAGTGATCATAAATGACAACGATTGCGCAATTGCCGCCGGTGATATCCGTCGGCCCAGGCGACCTCACGGCTTTATCGCAGGCTGGGGTGCTTTATGCAGCGTCCGTCGGCCAGCTGACGGTGGGTCTTCAGCCCGCGATTTCCGTGCCGAGCGGGGCGTTGCTGGGGCGGCAGAGCATTGGCGCGGGTGCGCCCGAGACCATCAGCCTGGGCGCGGGCGTGGTGATGCAGGCGGGTGCTCTCGCCGCTAATGGCGCGGACCATGCCGGGTTTCCCGTGCTGGGTGCGATGTCGCTCACCGATGAGCTGGTGGCGAATGTGAGTGGCCAACCTGGGTTGTTACCTGTGGCTGCGTTGAGGGGGTTGTTTGTCGCTGGGGACAACGTGGCGATCGACGATAACGGGGTGATTTCGGTGACGCTCTCATCGGTAACCGGGCCCGCGGGGGTGGCGGGACCGCAGGGACCTGCGGGCGTGGCAGGGCCGGTGGGGGCGATGGGGCCAGCGGGTGTTGGATTGACAGGGCCCGCCGCGGGCAATTCCGCGAGTGCTGTGGGTGCCTCGGATTATGTCGCACTCTGGCAGAATGGCGCGTTGGCCTGGATGACCTACGGGCAGTTTCTCGGTGGGCAGACCATCGACCAGTTGCCGGCGGCGGGACCGGCGGCGGATAGCGACGAGCTGATGGTGGCTCAGGGCGGCAATACGTTGAGTGTGCAAAGCTTTGGGGCGCTGTGGAGCTATGTCCAGGGCAAGCTGCCGAGTGTGCTGGGTGGCGTGGTGGAGCTGAGCGCAAACACGGTGTTGGATGCGACCACGCATAATAACCGGATTTTGGTAGCCAGCGCACCGATGACGTTGAGCGCGAATTTCGTGAATATGGGGTCGGGATTTTTTTGCCGGTTGGTCAATCTGGCGCCGGGGCCTGTGACGATGGGAACGGGGATTACGTCCGGGTCTGGCAGTATCATCCTACCGCCTGGTGCGATGACTGATTTAATGGGTTTGAGCTATTCCGGCGGATCGCTCGTCTGGTGGAGCGGGGTCACGCCGAATGCGCCGACCATCACCATCGGCTCGATTATCGCGCCCGCATTGAACATCCCGTTCACGGTGTCGGGCGGGGTGTTCAACGATGCGCCGACAGCGCTGGATTATTCAATTGATGGTGGCGTGACCTGGGTTGCGGCGGCGAGTCCGGTGATCACGCAGAATGCGTTCAGCTTTACGATGCCGGGCTTGAACCCGGGTGTTTATGCGATACGGGTGCGCGATCATGCGAATGTCGCGGTGCTCGGCGTGTCCAATAACTTCACCATCACGGCACCAAGCGTATCGCTTGGCGCGGTACCGGGGAGCCTTCTGGTGAACCAGTCGGTGTCGCTGGCTGGAACGGTGCTGCCCGCGAATGCCGGGGTTCAGGTT
This sequence comes from Acidocella sp., assembly GCA_029077775.1. GTDB lineage: Bacteria > Pseudomonadota > Alphaproteobacteria > Acetobacterales > Acetobacteraceae > Acidocella. Next base: position 6,289 of record JAQNCU010000075.1, read on the forward strand.
GGGCTCTCGACGAGCCAGACGGTGGCACCATCTGCCTGGGTGGCGGCGAATGTTGCGCAGGGCGCATGGTCGGCCACGCTGACACCGATGACGGTGGGCGATTACTATGTCTGGGTTTCACAGAGTGCGGATGTTGCGGTGCAGGCGGTCTCCGGGGTGGTTTCCGTTGTGGCGGCGTCGCTCTCAGTGAGCGCAGTTGCCAGTGGCATGGCAGGCTCTGCCCTGGCGGTCAGCGGCACTGTAACCCCGGCCGGTGATGCGGTGGGCGTGCAATTGTCGACGCAAAACACCAGCGCGCCGTCTGGCGGCTGGACGCCAGCGGTGAACAACGCCGGGACTTTCACGGTAAACATCACGCCGCAGGCGGCGGGCACGTATTATGTGTGGGCGCAGGACGCGGCGGCGGGGACCGATGCGGTCTCTGGCGCGATTACGGTGTCAGCCGCGGCGGCGCTGACCTATGGGATCAACAACCCCGGAAGCAGCTATGTGCATGGTGTCAGTACGATCCCGCTGAACGGCGCGATCAACCCGCCGCAGGGGGTGAATACACAGGTGGCGCTTGGTGTGTCAGCCACCGTGCCGCCGAGCGGCGGGTGGGTGAGTGCATCGGTGATTGATGGCAATGCGATTTGGGCGGCGTATGTTGGTACGCCTGCCACGGCCGGGGCCTATTATGTCTGGGTTCAGACGGCGTCAGGCGGCAGTGTCGCGGTGAGTGACTTCACCGTGACTGTGACCTGACGGCGATGGTGTTTTTATGGAATGCGGCAGGCTCACCGCTGATGCTGGCGGCTGGGCGGCGGGCCTTGGTGGCACCGTTGCCTCTCGGCGACACCAAGCCGGTTGGCGGGTTTTCAGGGCCTTATCCGTCGGCAATTGCGGGGCTTTCCGGCTGGTGGGATGCAGGCGCGCTGGACGGGTTGCTGACCATCGCGGGGGTGGCACCGACGGCGGCGAACACTCCGATCACGGCGGTGGCCGATAAATCCGGTGTGGGGCGCAGCCTGATGGCCTATGACATCAGCGGTGATACCTCGCCGGTGGCCATGGTCGCGGCACCGCGGGTGAATGGGTTTTTAGGGGCTGCGGGCGCGCCGGATGCCAGCGTGATCAATGATGGTCCGAGCCTGGATGCCGAGTGGGGTTTGCTGCATCCCGGTTTGGATTTGGGGTCTGGTCAAGGTTGGACGATGTATCTGGTTTGGACACGACCAAACTGGCGGCAAGGCACGTATTATGTCGATGACGCGCCGATCCCGCTGTTGCATACGAATTTCGCGGCGGGCGCGACCATCTTACAAGCCGATAGTGCGGCGGGCACGAATCTCACGCTGTTTCCGGGCCAGACGAGCCAGGTTGTTCTCACGAACACGTTAACGCGCCGCCATAGCCACGCGATTATTCTGCGTAACACGCCAGGGCTGGGCGTGGATGTGTGGCTGGATGGTTTGGCGGTCGCCACCGGGGTTGTGAACCCGCTGCCCGCGAGCGCGAATGGCGCTGTTTTGTTTTTGCATGACGGCAGCATCCAGGGCTCGGCACAATGCTGGTTCCATGAGGCGGCGCGATGGGAACGAGCGATCAACGCCGCAGATATCGCGACGCTGATCGCGGCACAGGCACGCTGGGTGCTGGGGGTGCGCCGGGGGGTCAATGTGCTGGTCATGGGGCAGTCCAACGCGGCGTGGTTCATGACATCTGGTGGGCCGCTGGCGCTGGCACAGGGGGTGGCATGGTATCTGGGGGCGGCATCCTACAAGGTTACGGCGGCGGATGCTGGGACTTACGTTTCACCTGATCGGTATTCAGTGATTTCCGGGCATCCGATTTCAAACTCCACACCACCCTTATTTGCCCCCGGTGCCGGCAACGGCACGTTTTTGACCAATCCGGGCGACGGGTCTGATCCTTCAACCTGGGCGGCGGGGCCGGATTTTGTTGCGCTGACCGATTTTCTGACGGGGACGAATGCGCTGGTCTCCCCTGATGATATTTCAGACATCGCGTTTGTGGTCTGGCCGTGGTCCGAGCAGGACAGCACGATGCCCTATGCTGATAAAGACTTATACAAGGGCACGGTGACGCGGTTATTGGCGCTGACGCGCACGTTGTTGGGGCGCAGTGCCGCGCAATTACCGGTGTTGGCATGGAACGCGATTCCGTATGAGACCAATGACGGTGTGCAAATGGTGCGCGAGGCGATTGCCGATCTGGCGGCGGACCCGACGAACAACATTGTTCTGTTCGCGGCGCAGACCGCGGATTCCAATGCGCTGAATGCCGCCTATGACCCGGTGACCGGATTATCCTCGGGTGGCGATCCAGAGCATCGCGACGAGCCGGATTTGTTGCGCTATGGTAGGATCGGGGCGTTCATGGCGGGCCGGACGGCGATTGGCTTGGGGCTGTCTGACACGATCCCGGCGGTCGCGTTGCCTGCCTCAGGTTTGGTGGCCGCAGGCGGGCCGCGCGTCACGCATGTTTACCGTGCCTCGGACACTGAATTGACCCTGAGCATCGCGCATGATTCCGGGACTGACGTGATCGTGCCTTTGCAGGCTGCGAACGGTGCTGGATTTGCCGTGATGGATGGCGGCAGCGTTGCAGCACCGGGCCCTATGATCGCGGCGGTTGCAGCGCGGCGTGTTGATGCCACGCATGTGAGTGTAACGCTTGCCTCCGCCATCACCCAGGCATCGGCTGACGTGATGGTCTTCTATCCCTATGGCAGCGCACAAATTGGCCGCGGTGATGCCGTGACCGATAATGCCGCCAGCCTCGCGCTGCCATCTGGTTGGGATATCGGCGCCGATCTGGGGAGTGCGTGGCGTGTCAATATGCCGCTCCAGGCCACGACCTATCCGATATTTCTGTCTGACACGGCGAATTGAGGGGCATTCATGGAGGCTGAGATTTTGATCGCACTGCGCGGCGATGTTGGTGCGTTGCGCCAGGATGTCGGTGCGCTGGAGGCCAGGGCGGATTCGCTGGAAGCCTGGCGGGTGCGGTATCTGGTGCAGGAGGATCAGGTGATCGCCAAATTATTCGATAAAATAGATGAGATCGTATCGAGTTTCAGCGATATGCGGGCCGATGTGGCGCGTATTCGTGGTGAACGCGATGCCGAGCGGCGGACGAGCATGATGATCATCAGCTTGTTATCGGCGGCGTGCGGCGGGCTGGTTGCGAGTCTGTTCCATGGATAATTTTTCGCGCTGTCTGGCCTTCACCTTGAATGCCGAGGGTGGGTACACTGATAACGCGGCCGACCCCGGTAATTGGACCGGCGGGGAGGTGGGGCGTGGTGCTTTGCATGGCACCAAATTCGGGATCAGCGCGGCGGCGTACCCGAATCTCGATATCGCCGCGTTGACGCTACCCGATGCGGCGGCGATCTATCGCCGGGATTATTGGACGCCGGTACAGGGTGACGCGCTGCTATTGCCACTTGCGATGGTCGCCTTTGATGCCGCGGTGAACGCCGGGCCGCGCCGCGCCGCGATGTGGTTGCAGCAAGCCGCCGGGCAGATCGCCGATGGTATTCTCGGGCCTGCCAGCCTGGCGGCGTTGAACACGGGCAACCCGCAGGCTTTGGCGCAAGAGGCGCTGGTGCGCCGGTTAATGTTTTATACGAACCTGCCCGGCTGGCCGCATTTTGGTCTGGGATGGCTGAGGCGGGTTGTGAAACTCGCAGGAGAAATCATGCTATGAATCATTTCGTAACTGATTTGATAACCGACCATCGCGGGCGTGTTGATGAACAGGCGCTGTTGTCGATCTGCGGCGCGGTCGTGTTTTTCGCACTCGAGATTTACACAGTTGTGGTGCGTGGCGCGGTGTTCGATCCATTTGGGTTTGGTGCCGGGATCGGCGCGTTGATGGGGGCCACGTCAGCCGGGTTCGGGCTGCGGGCGCGCTGGACTCCGGATGGTGCGGATAACGCGAATATCGACCCGGCGACGGGCCGTTTTATGGGGGCGCCGCAATGATGGTATTTTTGATGAAATTATTGGGGCCCCTCGCACCGTATCTGGGGGCGGCGTTGGCGGTTGCCGGACTTTGCCTTTACGTGACGATGTTGCGGCATGAGGCGATTTCCGCGGTACAGAAATCCCAGGCGCTGATGCAGATCAACGAGGCGGATGCGGCGTCGATCGCGGCAGAACAGCAGCGGGTGGCGGCGTTGGATGCGTCATTGACGGTGATGGACCGGCAGATCACGGCGGGCAGTGTCG
>JAQNCU010000474.1 GCA_029077775.1 Acidocella sp.
GCGTTACGCGCAATCAAAAATCTCTGATGCGGGTGCGGTCGCCGCGAATTCACAAAATAATTCCACAGCCACAGCCGTCGCGGGTACGTTGATCGGTGCTGCGGCGGGGGCGGCTTTGGGCTCATTGGGCGGCAATGTCGGTGCCGGGGCGGCCATCGGTGCTGGGGCCGGCCTGCTCGGCGGTTCCTCGGTTGCGGGAAATAACACGCAGGTGGCTGCGGATTCTCTCCAGGGCCGCTATGACGTGGGTTATGCCCAATGCATGGTCGGAAATGGTGAGACGATTCAACAGCCTGCGGCGCCGCCTGTTTTATACGCGGCACCGCCCCCCGGCTATTACGCGCCTCCACCCGGCTATTATCCCGCCCCATTCCCTTACTGAACCAGCCACGGCAACGGTGCTGTCGGCGGGTGAGCGGCTCACCGCCCCGCCGCGCGCCTGGCGCTGGAAGCCCTGGGCCTGGGCGGCGGCACTCTGCCTGCATTTGCTGGTTATTTTTTTGTTCCTCTTATTCGCGCGGGAACGCCCGCCCGCCGAGGAAACCAGCCCGCCGGGCATCGCGGTCGTGTTCGACCATGGCGGCGCACCAAAGGCAGCCGCCCCGCCCGGGCCGCGCCATGGGCCTGAAAGCGTCGCCGAGGCGCCACCACCAGCCGCTCCGCCGCCGGCAGCCTCCGTTGCGTCCGCCCCGCCCGAGGTCAACCTCAACATGCCGACCACGCCCTTCGCGGCATTACAGAGCGCGCCCCTACCAGCACTTCCCCCGCAGCCGCGGCAAATAACCAGGCCGCAGCCGCGGCAAATAACCAGGCCGCAGCCGAAGCCTTCGCAAAAATACGTCGTCATGAACAATATGTCCTATGGCCACCCGGCACCCCCGGTACTTGGTGCCAGACCCGCTTTGAACCTCAGCCTCGCCCAATCAGACGCCCAGGCGGCGAACGCGCCGGAGCTGACAGTAAAGGGCAATATCGGCGCGGATTGGATGGCCGCGCTCTCGAAATGGGTAAACGAGCATAAATACTATCCCCAGGCCGCCGCCGAACAGGGGCAACAGGGCAATGCCTCGGTGGAATTCACCGTGGACCGGGCGGGGAATGTCACCGGCGTTCACCTGACCGCCAGCGCCGGGTCGCCGTTTCTTGACCAGGCCTGGGTGCAGCTTTTCGCCGATAACCAGCTTCCAGCCTTTCCGCCGGGCACCAAATCCGACCATGTGACGGTGGATGCCACCATGCATTACATGCTGATCCCCTGAGCCTTCACCCGGCTTGCGCCGACTCGCCCGACCGGATTGAACCAAGCTATGGCGAGCGATCACATTCTGGGTGTGCGACACAGCCTGACAGGGCGCGGTTGGGTGGCACGGTCTGGTGCGCAAGACCGGGTGGGTCAGGCTATCGCGCAGAGCCTGGGGTTGCCTGAGCTCATGGGCCGTCTGCTCGCCGCGCGTGACATCAGCGCCGCGCACGCGCCGGATTTTCTCAACCCCACGCTCCGCGCCATGCTCCCCGATCCCGAAGGGATCATCGACATGGCCGCCGCCGCATCCCGGCTGGCGGTTGCCGTGCAGGCAGGTGAAACGATCGGCGTTTTCGGTGATTACGATGTCGATGGCGCGTGCAGCACAGCCCTGTTGGTCACGGTGCTGCGCGATCTGGGCTGCCGCGTGGTCTATCACGTGCCAGACCGGTTGGCTGAAGGCTACGGCCCCAACACCGAGGCGCTGCGAAACATGGCAGCACAGGGCGCGCGGCTGCTGGTCTGTGTCGATTGTGGCACCGGCGCACAGGCTGCCTTCACCCCCTTGCACAATATCGCCGATGTGCTGGTCTTCGACCACCATAAGGCCGACGGCACGGCGGCGGCGATAAGCGCCACCGTCAACCCCAACAGGCTGGATTGTACCTCGGGCCTGCATAACATCTGCGCGGCGTCTGTCGTTTTCCTCGGCTGCGTCGCGCTACTGCGGGAATTGCGTCGGCGGGGGTTTTTCGCCCAGCGACCTGAGCCTGATTTGCGCGACCTGCTGGACCTGGTGGCGCTCGCGACCATTTGTGATGTGATGCCGCTCACGGGCGTAAACCGCGCATTGGTGGCACAGGGGTTGCGCG
>JAQNCU010000076.1 GCA_029077775.1 Acidocella sp.
AAATATGGGTTCACCACCGATATCGAGATGGAGGCGTTTCCCAAAGGCTTGAACGAGGACATCGTGCGGATGATCTCGGCTAAAAAACAGGAGCCTGAATGGATGCTCGCCTGGCGGCTGAAAGCCTTCGCCGCGTGGCAAACCATGCCGGAGCCTGATTGGGCACGGGTGAACTACCCTGCGATCGACTATAACGATCTGTATTATTACGCCGCCCCAGCCGCCCCGGCCCCTAAATCGCTCGATGAGGTCGATCCGTCGTTGTTGAATATGTATGAGAAGCTGGGCATCCCGTTGAATGAACGCGCGGCTTTGGCGGGCGTGGCGGTGGATGCGGTGTTTGACTCTGTCTCCGTCGCCACCACCTTCCGTGAGACCTTGTCGAAATCCGGCGTGATCTTCTGCCCGATCTCCGAGGCCGTGCGCGAACACCCCGATTTGGTGAAGCAATATCTCGGCAGCGTGGTGCCCCCCGGCGATAATTATTTCAGTTGCCTGAATTCGGCCGTGTTCTCTGATGGCAGCTTTGTCTTTATCCCCAAGGGTGTGCGCTGCCCGATGGAGCTTTCAACCTATTTCCGGATCAATGCGCGCAACACCGGCCAGTTTGAGCGCACGCTGATCATCGCGGAGGCTGGTGCCAGCGTGTCTTATCTTGAAGGCTGCACGGCACCCATGCGCGATGAGAACCAGCTGCACGCGGCGGTGGTGGAGCTGGTGGCGATGGACGATGCCAAGATCAAATATTCCACCGTACAAAACTGGTATCCGGGCGACGCCGATGGCAAAGGCGGGATCTATAATTTCGTGACCAAACGCGGTGCGTGTCGGGGGCGCAATGCCAAAATTTCCTGGACCCAGGTGGAAACCGGCTCCGCCATCACGTGGAAATACCCGTCCTGTATCCTCCAGGGCGATGGCTCGGTGGGTGAGTTTTATTCGGTCGCGCTGACGCATAACCATCAACAGGCCGATACCGGCACCAAGATGATCCATATCGGCAAAAACACCACGAGCACGATCATCTCGAAGGGTATTTCCGCCGGGCATTCCAACAACACCTATCGCGGGCTGGTGAAGATCATGCCCGGAGCCTCGGGTGCGCGTAACTTCACGCAATGTGACTCGCTGCTGATCGGCGATACATGCGGTGCGCACACCGTGCCGTATATCGAGAGCCGCAACCCGTCAGCCAAGGTCGAGCATGAGGCAACCACCTCAAAAATCGCCGAGGATCAGCTCTTTTATTGCCGCTCACGCGGGTTGTCTGAGGAAGACGCGGTGGGGCTGATCGTGAATGGTTTCTGCAAGGATGTGTTGAAGGAACTGCCGATGGAATTCGCGGTCGAGGCGCAGAAGCTCCTGGCCGTGTCACTGGAAGGTTCGGTCGGATGACAAAAATTTTCTTTTACTCTGATGTTTTTGGATACCGATATGCTTGAGATCAAAAACTTGACGGCCCGCATTGGCGACAAGGAGATTTTGCGTGGCCTGGATCTGACCGTGCCGGATGGCGAGATCCACGCCATCATGGGCCCGAACGGCGCTGGCAAATCCACATTGTCTTACGTGCTCTCGGGCCGTGAGGGTTATGAGGTCACCGGCGGTGCGGTGATCTATAACGGCCAGGACATTCTGGCCATGGCGCCTGAGGCGCGGGCGGCGGCGGGGATTTTTCTCGCCTTCCAATACCCGGTTGAATTGCCCGGCGTGGGCAACGCCAATTTCATCCGCACGGCGGTGAACGCGGTGCGCCGCGCGCGTGGGCAGGATGAGCTGGATGCCGTGGCATTTTTGAAATTGGCGCGCGCGGCGGTGGCATCCCTCGCCATGCCGGATGACATGCTCAAGCGCAACGTGAATGTCGGGTTTTCGGGCGGCGAGAAAAAGCGCAATGAAGTGTTACAGATGGCATTGCTGCGCCCCAGCCTCGCGATCCTCGATGAGACCGATTCCGGGTTGGATATCGACGCGCTCAAAATCGTCGCGGATGGCGTGAACGCGCTGCGCGGCGGCACATTCTCCAGCCTCGTGATCACGCATTACCAGCGGCTGCTCGACCATATCGTACCCGATTATGTGCATGTTCTGGCGGCAGGCCGCATTGTGCGGTCAGGCGGGCCAGAACTGGCGCTGGAGCTTGAAGCGCATGGCTATGCCGGGTTGGAGGCTGCCTGAGACCATGACGGCGCTCCCCACACGCAAGCTCGAAGCCTTCCGCTACACCGATTTGCGGGCGCTGGCGGCGATCAGCTTCGCAACCAACATGGCCACCGGTCAGGCGGGTGACCTGCCTGCTTTGGGCATACCCAGACTGGTCTTCCTTAATGGCCGGTTCTCAGCGGCGCATTCCGATACCATCCCGTTCACGCGGGATTTCACCCCCGTTGCCGATGACGGCGCATTGCCGCTGGCACAGATCAATGCCGGGGAGGCGCAAGACGGCATCACGCTGGATATCTCCGAAGGGGTCGATGCCGGGGCGGTTTTGCTCGTCTCGCATGCTGCCGGTACCGGGCCTTTCGCTTTCCATCCGCGCCACCGGATTACGCTTGGGGCTGGCGCGCGGCTGGTGCTGGTTGAGGTGGCACAGGGTGATGGCGTTTATTGGCATAACCCGGTCACCGACATCGTGTTGCATGAGGGCGCGAAGCTCGCGCATTACCGCTTGCAGGATGAAAGCCGGGAGGCGTTTCATCTGGCGACCATCCGCGTGAACATAGCGGGGCTGGCGGCCTATGAGAGTTTCACCGCATGCCTTGGCGCAAAGCTCTCGCGCGCTGAGTTCCACGCGCGTCTGCATGGCGCCCGCGCCCATGCCCATATCAACGCGGCCCAAATTCTGGGCACCACGCAGTTGGGGGATTTTACCACGGTCATTAATCACGCAGCACCTGATTGCGCGTCCCGCCAGACCGTGAAATCGGTGCTGTCCGGCGCTGCGCGCGGGGTGTTCCAGGGGCGGATCGAGGTTGATCGCGTCGCCCAAAAAACCGATGGCTACCAGATGACCCAGGCTTTGTTGCTTTCCCCCGGTGCTGAGATGGATATCAAGCCGGAATTGCAGATCTTCGCCGATGACGTGAAATGCAGCCATGGTGCCACCATCGGCGCGCTCGACCCCGAACAGATTTTCTATCTGCGCAGCCGTGGCATCCCTGAAGCACAGGCACGTGAGATGCTCATCCGCGCCTTCCTCGATGAGGCGTTGGAACCCGTCTCCTTCGCCCCGGCGCGCGAATTATTCGAGGCGAAAATCGCCGCATGGTGGGCTGGCACATGAGCCTGGCTTTGCAGACTGATGGCTTCGATATCGCATCTATCCGCGCGGATTTCCCCATCCTCGCGCAGAAAATCTATGGCAAGGATCTGGTGTTTCTTGACTCCGCCGCGTCGGCGCAAAAGCCCCGCGCGGTGATCGAGGCGATGACGCATGTGATGCAGGCGCAATACGCCAATGTGCATCGCGGCCTGTATTTCCTGTCGGAGCGCACATCGGATGCGTATGAGGGCGTGCGCGACAAGGTGGCGGCGTTTCTGCATGCCGCGTCGCGCGAGGAGATCGTCTTCACGCGCAACGCCACGGAATCCATCAACCTCGTCGCGCATAGTTTTGGCCGCGCATTGTTGCGCCCCGGCGATGCCATTGTGGTCTCCGAGATGGAGCATCACGCTAATCTGGTGCCGTGGCAGATGCTGCGCGATGCTCATGGCGTGGAATTGCGCGTCGCGAAAATTACTGATGCCGGGGAGATCGATTGGGACTCCCTGGCGGCTTGTTTTGCTGATGGCCGGGTGAAGCTGCTGGCGGTGACGCATATGTCCAACGTGCTGGGCTCTTACACCCCGGCTTCGCGCCTCGCGGCCTTCGCGCATCAGCATGGCGCGCGGATTTTGCTCGATGGCAGCCAGGCGGTGGTGCACAGGCGCGTGGATGTACAGGCGATCGATGCTGATTTCTATGTGTTCTCTGGCCATAAATTATACGGCCCCACAGGCATCGGCGTGTTATACGCCAAGCGCGACATCCTTGAGGCGATGCCGCCCTTCATGGGTGGTGGGGATATGATCGGCTCGGTCTCCTTCGCGCGCTCAACCTGGGCCAAGCCGCCGCACCGGTTTGAGGCTGGCACGCCTGCGATCATCGAGACGATCGGCCTTGGTGCCGCGATCGATTACATCGAGGCGATCGGCTTCCCCGCGATCTCGGCGCATGAACAGATTTTGACGGACCATGCCCTCAAAATACTGTCCGAGATCGACGGGTTGCGTCTGCTGGGTGCGGCGCAAGACCGGGGCGGCGTGGTCTCGTTCACGCTCGACCAGGCGCACGCGCATGATATCGCCACCTTGCTGGACCGTCAGGGTATTGCCGTGCGTGCGGGCATGCACTGTGCTGAACCGCTGATGGGCCGTCTGGGTGTTACCAGCACAGCGCGGGCCTCTTTTGGTGTGTACACCACGCTGGGTGAGATCGACGCGCTGGCCGTGGGCTTGCGCCGCGTGCAACAAATGTTCAGTTGATGTCAGACAGCGCGGAATTATATCAGGCGCTGATCATGGCGCGCAGCCGCCAGCCTCGCTTCGCGGGCCCGCTTGCAACCTTTGACTCTCAGGGCACGGGCGACAACCCAATGTGCGGCGACCGGGTGCAAGTGTATCTGCGCCGCGCGGATACCGGGGTTGGGCATGTCTCGCGCGGCTGCGCGATCATGTCCGCGAGTGCCGATTTGATGGCCGAGGCTGTGGCGGGCAAATCCGCCGCTGAAATTGCCGTCCTGAGCACGGCGTTCGAGGCGATGGTGACGAGCGGCGCGCAAGACCCCGCCTTAGGGGATCTCAACGCGCTGGCGGGGGTGTCGGGGTACCGCTCACGCATTCGCTGCGCCACGCTGCCCTGGTCGGCGCTGGCCGATGCGCTCGCAGACGATGGGGAAGGCTGAACGATGGATGAGGACAAAATGATACCCGTGACAAGCTGGACCCCGGATGGCGAGACCACCTCACCGGTCAGCGAGGAGGCCGTGATCACGGCCATCGCCACCGTCTTCGACCCTGAAATCCCGGTGAACATCTATGAGCTGGGGCTGATCTATGCGGTTGAGATAGCCGCGAATAACGATGTAAAGGTCGAGATGACCTTGACCGCGCCCGCCTGCCCCTCGGCGCAGGAACTGCCCGAGATGGTGCGTGACGCCGTGGCCCAGATCAGCGGCGTGGGCGATGTAACGGTCGATACCGTATGGGACCCGCCATGGGACCCAAGCCGGATGAGCGAGGAGGCCCGCCTCTCGCTGAACATGTTTTGAGGAGGCTGGTATGAGCACGAGCACATCGACCCCTGATATTGCCACCGAAGCCGCGCCCAGGCCGCGCCGGGCGTTGCCGCCCTTGATGACCTTGACAGAGGCCGCCGCCGCCCGCCTGCGCACGCTCTACGCCGGGGCTGAGACCGGAAAATTATTGCGCATCGCGGTCTCAACCAAAGGCTGCTCCGGCATGTCCTATGACATGGGCTGGGTGCAAGAAGCTGGCCTGCAGGACGAGGTGGTAACCAGCCACGGCCTGACCGTGCTGGTAGACCGCAAAGCGACCCTGTTCCTGATCGGCGCGGTCATGGATTACACCACCGACAAACTTACCGCGGGCTTTACGTTCATCAACCCGAATGAGAAGGGCAGATGCGGCTGCGGCGAGAGTTTCCACGTATAGACAAGCCTTACTCTGCCGCTGCCCGTAGCGCGGCACCCGCCGCCAGTGGGGCCAGCGGCAATGCAAACAGCAGCATGGCCGCCAGCATATAAAGTGCCGCCGCCGGATGGGGCGAGGTCACCGCCGAGGCCCCGAAAATCAGCGTGGGGATCATCAATGGCAGGGTGATCAGCGGCATCAGCACCGCCGCGCGGCGCGCGCCCAGCGTAATGGCAGCGGCCAGGCTGCCAATCAGCGATAACAGCATCGTCCCCGGCAGCAGCGTGATAAACAGCAGCGCCAAGTGCGATGCGGGCATCCGCAGCATAATGGCGAGCGGTGCCGAGATCAGCAGCAGCGGCAACCCCGTGGTCAGCCAATGCGCGGCGGTTTTGGCAAACGCCACGCCATAGGCCGGTAGCCCCGAGAGCAACAGCAGGTCGAGCGTGCCATCCTCAAAATCAGCGCCGAACAGCCTGTCCAGCGGCAACAAGGCGGCCAACAGGGCGCAAACCCACACCACCCCGGCGGCAATGGCGGCCAGCGTGGTGGGCCCGGGGCCCAGGGCGAAGGGAAAAAGTGTTCCGGCGATGATAAAAAACAACAAGGCGGCAGCGCTGTCAGCCGGGTGGCGCAGCGCCAGGCGTAGCTCATGGCCGATCAAGCGTCTCACAGGTTGAGCGTCTCGGTGTTCGATAATTCCAGCGGCGTGTGCGTGCTGGCGATGATCATCCCGCCCGCCTGCCTATGGGCCTCGCACAACGCGGTGAATTGCATGATAGACGTGGTATCCAGGCCGGTGGTGGGCTCATCGAGCAGCCATAAAAGCCTCTCACTGGCGGCAACCCGGGCGATGGCAAGGCGGCGTTTTTGCCCCGCTGACAGCAGCCGGGCCGGAAGATCGGCGTAGCGTTCCAGCCCCACAGCCGCCAGTGCCGCCACGGGAACATGCTCGGCGGCGGTAAGTGCGGGCTTTACAGCGTCCAGATGCCCCAGCCAGGCAATGCGCGCGGCGTGTTCGGCCAAATCGGCGAGTGCATTCGCGCCCGCCCACAGCAAGGTTCCGGCGGCCAGCGGGGTAAGCCCCGCCAGGGCGCGCAGCAGCGTCGATTTTCCCGTGCCATTCGGCCCGCGCAATATTAATACCCCGCTTGGTGCCAACCGGAAGCCAACATCGCGCAGCACCAGCCTTTCCCCTCGAAAGACTGCGAGATTCTGTGCGTCAAGCAGGGGTCAGGCTCCTTATTCCAGAATGGACGGACCGGCACGGCTATGGTTAAAGCCGTGACAAGCTTGCAGGGCTTAGTCGAATTTTGCGATTTTTCAACTGAGCCTTAAAGCCCCAGCCGTTATCCGCGTTCCTATGCGCCTCCCTGGCGCCATTCCATAGAAGGTTTTTTGCCCATGACAGCGATCGGCCACGACAGCCTGAAGACCCTGAAAACCCTGTCTGTGGAGGGCAAGGATTACCGGTATTTCTCGCTGGCTGAGGCCGCCGACGCGCTGGGGGACATCACCCGCCTGCCAAAAACCCTGAAGATTTTGTTGGAAAACATCCTGCGCTTCGAGAATGGCGGCAGCTACACCGTGGCCGACGCCAAGGCGATCATCGGCTGGCTGGCCAAAGCCTCCTCAACCGACGAAGTGCCGTTTAAACCCGCGCGTATCCTCATGCAGGATTTCACAGGCGTGCCGGGCGTGGTCGATCTGGCGGCCATGCGCGACGGCATTTTACGGCTGGGCGGCAAGCCCGAAAAGGTCAACCCGCTGGTGCCGGTTGACCTCGTGATCGACCATTCCGTGATGGTCGATTATGCGGGCTCGGCGGACGCTTTGGGCAAAAACATCGACCTCGAATTCGACCGCAATGGGGAGCGTTACCGCTTCCTGCGCTGGGGCCAGGAGGCGTTCGATAATTTCCGCGTGGTGCCGCCCGATACCGGGATCTGCCACCAGGTGAACCTTGAATACCTCGCACAGGTCGCCTGGACATCTGAGAATAACGGCGCGACCTATGTGTACCCGGACACTCTGTACGGCACTGACAGCCACACCACCATGGTCAACGGGCTGGGCGTGTTGGGCTGGGGTGTCGGCGGAATCGAGGCTGAGGCGGCCATGCTGGGCCAGCCGATTGCCATGCTCATCCCCGATGTCATCGGCTTCAAACTCACAGGCAAGCTGCCGGAGGGTGCCACAGCCACCGATCTGGTGCTGACCGTGACCGAGATGCTGCGCGCCAAAAAAGTGGTCGGCAAATTCGTTGAGTTTTACGGCGCCGGGCTGGATGATCTGGCCCTGGCCGACCGTGCGACCATTGCCAACATGGCCCCCGAATATGGCGCAACCTGCGGGTTCTTTCCCGTCGATGACGCGACACTCGGCTATTTGCGCCTGTCCGGGCGTGATGAGCACCGGATCAAGCTGGTCGAGGCCTATGCCAAGGCGCAAGGGCTGTGGCGCACCAACATCGACCCGGTCTTTACCGATACGCTGGAGCTTGACCTCGGCGCGGTTTTGCCCTCGCTCGCCGGGCCCAAGCGCCCGCAGGACCGTGTGTTATTGCGCGATGCGGCGGGCGCGTTCAACGCGGAACTCACGCGCGGCCTGGGTGTACCCGCGAATGATGCGGGCACAAAAGCCGCGGTTGCGGGCACCAATTACGAGATCACCCATGGCGACGTGGTGATCGCGGCGATCACCTCATGCACCAACACATCCAACCCTTATGTTATGGTGGCGGCCGGTCTGGTGGCGCGCAAGGCGCGGGCATTGGGGCTTACACCCAAGCCCTGGGTGAAAACCTCGCTCGCTCCCGGTAGCCAGGTGGTGACCGAGTATCTCGAAAAATCGCATTTATCCGCTGACCTCGATAGCATGGGGTTCCAGACCGTGGGCTATGGCTGCACCACCTGCATCGGCAATTCCGGGCCGCTTGATGATGCCATCGTCGATGCGATCGAGAGCAACAAGCTGGTCGCGGTCTCGGTACTGTCTGGCAACCGCAATTTTGAAGGCCGGGTGCACGCCAATGTGCGCGCCAATTACCTCGCCAGCCCACCTTTGGTGGTGGCCTATTCACTGCTCGGCAATATGCGCGAGGACATCACCACCGTCTCGTTGGGCCAGGACAAAACCGGCAAGGATGTGTACCTGAAAGACATCTGGCCGACCACCAAGGAGGTCCATGACATCGTCCATGCCGTGGTGACGCGCGAGATGTTCCTTGAGCGTTATGCCGATGTGTTCAAAGGCCCGAAGCAATGGCAGGCGATTGAGGTGACCGGTGGTACCGACACCTATGCCTGGCCGTCAGGCTCCACTTACGTTAAAAACCCGCCTTATTTCGAGGGTATCACGATGGAGCCGAAGCCCGTGGGCGACATCAAGGGTGCCCGCATTCTGGCCGTGCTGGGTGACTCGATCACCACGGACCATATCTCACCTGCTGGCAACATCAAAAAATCCGGCCCGGCGGGCGTGTTCCTCAGCGAGCACCAGGTGTTGCAGAAGGATTTCAACTCCTACGGCGCGCGGCGCGGTAATGACGACGTGATGGTACGTGGCACGTTTGCAAATATCCGTATCAAGAATGAAATGCTGGGCGGCATTGAGGGCGGTATGACCCGGCATTACCCGTCGGGCGAGGAGCTTTCAATTTTCGACGCGGCGGAGCGTTACAAGGCCGAGGCCGTGCCTTTGGTGGTGTTCGGCGGCAAGGAATATGGCACAGGCTCCTCGCGGGATTGGGCCGCCAAGGGCACCATGCTGCTGGGCGTGAAAGCGGTGGTGACCGAAAGTTTCGAGCGTATCCATCGTTCAAACCTGGTCGGCATGGGCGTGTTGCCGCTCACCTTCAAGGACGGCATGGACCGTAAAACCCTGGGCCTAAAGGGTGACGAGATGATCGACATTCTCGGGCTGGATGATCTATCCCCACGGATGGATTTGCAACTTGTCATTCATCGCGCGAACGGCCAGACCGACCATGTGGATTTACTGTGCCGCGTGGATACCGCCGATGAGGTGAATTACTACCGCCACGGCGGTATCCTGCAATTCGTGCTGCGCGGCATGGCCAAAGCCGCGTGATGTGAACCTTGAATAAAAAAAGCCCTGGATTTACCAGGGCTTTTTTATGTCATCAGAATATATGCACCCAGCGGAACACGGTGTGGAAACCATCTGTAGTGTTTTTCTCAACCACGGGCAGATAGGCATTGGCGAACAGGAAGTTTGTTTTGTTAACCGCATAGGTCAGACCCGGGCCGATCGAGACATTCGTCGTCTCTGAATTTGACTGCGTCACGCCGTTAATTTTATCCTGGTTTATCTGCTGGAAATAATAACCATTAATGCCAAGATCGAGCCCAGGTGCGACCGTGTATGACGCCGCGAAATTATCCCAGATCGCAGCACCGGCCTGGAAGTTTCTGGGGATGGTGAAAGCCGGGCCAGAACCCGCCGGATGATCGTTCGTGAAATTATACAAATAATGCAACCGCGACGAGATCTCAAAGCCTGGCGCGGGCAACACGGTGAATGCCCAATACGGGTTGATGGACCAAAAGCCTGAGCTTTGGTTGATATCGGCATGGCGGTTATAATCGCCGATCGGCGCCACGATATCCAACTCCACACGCTCAGAAAAAACAGGGCCCGCCGCACCCATGATGGGCGGCAACTGCAAAAACGGACCAAAGGTGAGGTCGCCGACGCCAAAGCCATTGGCCTTCAACGCCACCGGGCTTGTGGCATCAAAATGCGCGGTAAGGTCAATAATCGGCAATAACCCTGTAAACCCG
>JAQNCU010000475.1 GCA_029077775.1 Acidocella sp.
ATCATAAGAACTTCGGAAAGAAAAATGAGGGAACGTTGATGACAAAGCGCTATGAAGTGAAAAAAATTAAGTCTGCGCAGCGGGTTCTCGAAGTTTTGGAGTATTTCACGCCAGACAGGCATCATGCCACGGTCATGGATATCGCGCGTTCGATGGGCTACCCGCAATCCAGCACATCGGAGCTTTTGAGCTGTCTGGTTTCCCTCGGGTATCTGCACTGTGACCGGCGGGCGCGGGTGTACTGGCCGACAGCCCGCGTGGCCTTGCTCGGCGCCTGGGTTAACCCGACCCTGTTCCGCCAAGGAAACCTGCTGCCGATGATGGACCGTCTGGCCGAGCGGACAGGTGCTGCGGTGGTTCTTAGCTCAAAAGTCGATATTTGGTCGCAATGCGTACATGTGGTTGGTGCCAGCCTGCAGCCTGACGCGCCGGTAACCGGTTCGCGCGCCATCCTCACCCAGTCCCCGTCTGGTAAATTGCTGCTGTCAACGTTGGAAGCAGAGCACGCCCGTAAGCTGATCCACCGGATCAACGCCGAGGTGGAGCCTGAAATGCGCGCCCCGGTTGACCAGTTGCTCGCTGACATAAGAGAGGTTGGAGCGCGTAAGGTGGTAGGCGGTACTGACACCGATGGCGGCGGGGTGATTGCCATGTTATTGCCCCAAGCGAGCGGCGTTGAGCCGATGACGGTCGGTCTCCATTGCGCCTCCGCGACATTGGCGAGCCATGTTGGTGAGTATATCCAAATCTTGAAGCAGACCGTCACCGGCAAGTCCGATTGGACCTACGCACCGGAAAACGTGAATGATGCGAGCCAGGCGGACGTTACGACGCTAGCCGCTTAATTCATCCCTACGGAAAATGCTCCTTTGCGCCTGACGATGTGAAGGCGTAAACGTTTCCTGATATAGCCGGGTGTGTGTCCTGGCTTTTTTTCGCATTCAGAAAGGTAAATAATGGCCGTCGTTCACTTTATAACGAGCACGGGAGACCGCAGATCCATCGAGATCGATCCGGGGCAAAGTCTGATGCAGCTGGCGACCGCCAATTTGGTGCCGGGTATCGAGGCAAGCTGCGGTGGTTATTGCAGTTGCGCGACGTGCCACGTGTATGTCGATCCTGCCTGGGCGGATAAATTACCGCCGATTTCCGAAGATGAGAATGACCTGCTGGACGGTGCCGCCGCTGAACGTCTACCGAATAGCCGCCTGTCCTGTCAGGTCAAGCTCACCGAGGACCTTGACGGCATATCGATCACGATCCCTGATCGCCAGAGCTGATCCGTTTTTTAAGCGGGCTGCGGATTTGTCGCGGTACAGATAAAAATCTTGAGGACGGCCAGATATGGAGAAAACTATCGAAACGATGGTCCGCCAGTTGGCCGACCGGCAGGACATTCAGGATTGCCTGTTACGCTATACTCGTGGCGTTGACCGGCTGGACAGGGCGCTCATGCTCTCCGCCTATCATCTGGATGCGATAGATGATCATGGCAGCGTCGTACTCGGGGCTGAAAAATTCGTCGATTGGGCGCTCGATTTTCATACCTTAAACCAACGGAAGCATCATCACGCAATCACCAACCTGACGATCGAGCTTGCGGGAGATGTCGCCCACACTGAATGCTATTACACGTATTTTGGCGATAACCGCGAGGGTCGTAGTACACTGGCATTTGGCCGCTATGTTGACCGGCTGGAGAAGCGAGATGGTGTTTGGGGCATCGTCGCCCGCCAATGTCTGACCGATGCCGTGCACGATCTCGAATCCACTGCGATACCGGATGAATACCGCGCCGCATTGATGGCCAATGGCCCGAACAGCCGTAACCGCGACGACGTCTCCTACGACCGCCCGTTGCGTGTCACGCGGGCGCCAACTGGTTGACCGTACAAGCCTATGTTCTCCGGCGATTCGATGGACCGAATGGCCTGCGTTTGTGCGACATCGCGCCGTCTGATTTAAGGCGCGGGGAGGTGCGCATCCGCGTCCGCGCGGTCTCTCTGAATCATCGTGACCTGATGATCACGCGCGGCGAGTTTTCTGCGGTCACGCGCCAAGATTTGATCATTGGCTCCGATGCCGCTGGCGAGGTTGTTGAA
>JAQNCU010000077.1 GCA_029077775.1 Acidocella sp.
GCCCCTCATCGTTGACTTCTGTGAAACTTACGGCACAGTACGAAGTCTGACCATAGTCTGATTGACCAGAATGGCGCACTTATGCATTGTACCAATGTTGTGCGTCAGGGGCTTCGCCCCTGAACCCCTTCGGGGGGACAGCCCGGCGGGCTGTCCGTCCGAGCCAAGGGGGTAGCCCTTAGCGATCAGCAGAGAGGGAAAAGAAAACCGTGGCCGACTATCGCCTGTCCGTTCAATTCATTTCCCGGAGCGACCGTCGTAGCGCGGTTGCGGCGGCGGCTTACCGCGCCGGAGATTGCCTTGAGGATGAGCGCGGCAAAATGGTCCATGATTATACTCGCAAGGGTGGCGTGGTTCATTCTGAAATCATGGCCCCAGAGAGTGCGCCGGGCTGGGTTCATGACCGTGAAAGCCTGTGGAATGCGGTTGAAGCAACGGAGAAGCGCAAGGACGCGCAGGTGGCGAAAGAGGTTCAATTATCCCTCCCGGCCGAGCTGAATCCAGAGCAGCGTTTGGCGTTGGCGCGCGCGTTTGTGGCGGAGAATTTCGTGGCCAAGGGTATGGTGGCGGACGTGGCCATCCATGCGCCGCCGCGAGAAGGCGACGCGCGCAATCATCATGCCCATGTGTTGCTGACGACGCGCCAAATTGGCCCGGATGGCTTCCTCGCCATCAAGAATCGGGAATGGAATAGCAAGGAACAGCTGCACGAATGGCGGGAGAATTGGGCCAAACTTCAGAACCGCCATCTTGTTCTATCCCTTGGAGAAGAGAAGGCGCGGGAGGTTCAAGTCAGCCACCAGAGCTATGCCGAGCGCGGTATTGCCAAAGCGCCAGGCCGTCATATTGGCCCGGAAGCGACCGCCATGGAGCGGAAAGGCGAGCGGACCAGGCGCGGCCAGGCGGCACGTCAATCCCAACAAATTCAGGCAGCGGGGCGGGAGCTAAAGGAGCAACTTGCCGCGCGGACGGTATCGCCTGGCACGAAAAATCTTGCCGCGCTTGCCGGTGAGCTTGAGGGGATTGCGAACCGCATGAAGGGGGAAAAGGCCCAGGCCGAGCAGCGGTTGCAGGCTATTCAAGAGAAGATGAAAGCCGCGCGGCGCATTACAAGGGCAGCGATCAGGAAGGAGAGTATTGCGCCGCTGGAGAGAGCAGAATTTGAAGCTAAAAAGGAGCTTGAGCGGCGGGAGACAGAGGCCAAATCTGGCCGCGATCTTGATGCCAAAACCATCCTGCGCTGGGTGACAAACCCGGCCGAGATGCTGTGGGAAACGGCCCGCGAGCAGATGGCGCGCGATGGCGCCGCCAACGCGGCGGGGGCTAAGTTGAAGAACATTCAGGCGCAAAAAAGAGAGGCGTTGGCGTGGTTGAAGACACCGCAAGGGGGAGAGTTTATCAAGGCGCGTGTGGCTGAAATCAAAGCCACTGCCCCGGAAATGTTCGAGGCAGCCGAGCGCGTAAGGAAGGCTGAAAAGACCCGGAGTGCCTATCAGAATGCCACGAAAACCCCCAAAGGTAAGGAAATTATCGCGGCCCAGGTCAAGAAAATGCAGGGCGATTTGGGGGCGTTGCGGACGGAAGAACGCAAGGCCAGGCGCAATATCAGGCAGCTTGACCGGAACATAAAAACAGCCAGCCGGACGGCGAAAGTGGCGCGGGATATGTTCGAGAACGACCTTCCCAGTTCTGTCCGCTTGCCCAGCCGAACCCTTGGCGATACCCGTTATGTTAAGGCCGCGTTCGACGAAATGCAGCGCAATCTGAGGGCACTGGCCCCTGAACAACAGAAGGCTCTTACCCTCAATCTGCGCCGCGTCATAAGCCTTGGGCTGGGGGGATAGGCCCTCTTCGCGCCGGATGAAATCATTGACGCGCCGAGGCAATATCGGGCATTAAATTTTCAGCCGAACTTACACAGACTGCCCACCCTATTCTTATTCCGCCACTCCCCCGCCAGCCGATGGTTGCGCGGGTTTTCGTGTTGCGTTTTTTCCGTGAGGAGCTGAGCCATGCGTGACGATATGGCCAAAATCATCGTTGAACGCCCGCGCCGTGGGGATCATTCCGAGCGTAAGGGCCGGGTGCGGGTGCTGGAAGATTTGCCCCAGCGCGAGGGGATGCGGCGGCCGCATTTGCTGCGGGGCTGGGGCAAGGAGCTGAACGAGAATTTGCAGCCTCTGCGCCGCTATCTGGAGCGCCAGGTTGGCCGCCCCTGGGACAAGGTTTATGCCGAAATCGCCAAAAACCTCCGGGTGGACAACACGGTGCAGCAGCATGTCCGGGACCACCTGCATAACTTTGTGGCGGTAACGCCGCGCCGGGTTTTTGGAGGTTGGTGGAGCCGTCGCGGCATGGGGCTCTGGTATCAGCCGCTCTATGTCGATCCGGTGACCGGCCTGCTGTGCCGCACCGACCGGCTGCCCGAGAAAAAAGCCCGCCGCCGGACGAAATTGCACCGGCCGCCGGAAACCCCGACGAGGATCGGACTATCGCCAGATCGGGAACTGCGCCTGATCGATGGGCTTTGGTACGAGGTGCGTCTGGCCCCGATGCCGGAGCCGGTATTTCTGGCAGGCGTGGAGATGCAGACGCGGCCGTTGCGCCCCTATGACCGGAAGAGCCCGATGGTGACGCTGGAGGTGGTGGTGCGCCGCCTAGCCACGCCGGCAGTGTGGGACGTGGTGGCGGGGGCACTGATTGAAGTTGGCCCCGCCATCGATGACCCCACAAGCTGGCGGACATACCGGCAGGCGCACCCGGACCGCCGCTATGCGGTGACCAAGCGTATGTTGAACCATCTGGAATTGCGGCGGCATGGGGTGCGGAATCCCGCGCCCAAGGATTAGTCCCAGATATCTGCCGCTTTCTCTTCCAGGCCCGGCGGCACATCATTGCGATATCGCAGCATGCGCTAGCATTCCTTGGTCTGTCGAAGAAACATAACCCGATACCACATCAAACCCAGGGGATTAGAGCTTAGGAATGAGCATACCAATGTGATAGCGAATAAGACGGCGAATGAGCTAGCCATTGAAATAGCGATTGAGGTGAGCCGCAACGATATCAGGGATTTTCTTTGGCCGTGCGGTAAAAAATCTGGGCGCACGGGCGCAAAGGTGATCTGATTTCTTGATGTGTCATGACAAATCATGATATATCAAGGTGAAATCGGAGGTATGTCATGGCAACCCAAACCCGTGAGAAATTCGCAACCCAAGTGAATTCTGAGATTCTATCTGCGGTGCGGAATCTCGCCCAAAGTGAGGGGCGGCAGTTGCAGGCGCTGGTGGATGAGGCGCTGGCCGACCTGATTGAGAAGCGTAAGCAGGGCAGGCCCCGCGCCAACGTGATGGCCGCCTACCAGGCAAGCCATGAGAAGTTCGGGCCGCTCTATAAAAAGCTGGCTGAATGACGGATTACCTGACCGTCATCGAGGTTTTGGCCATCCACGAAGACCAGATCGAGCGCTATGGCGGCGCCCATGGCGTTCGTGATCCCGGTTTGCTGGAGGCGGCCCTGTATCGCCCGCAGACGGGGTACTATGCCGATCTGATCGAGGAAGCCGCCGCGTTGTGGGAGAGCCTGGCGCAGAATCACCCGTTCATCGACGGCAATAAGCGCACGGCCTTTGCCGTCACCTATACCTTCCTGGTCATCAATGGTGCTGTGTTGCAGGCCAATCCTGATGAGACATACGATTTTATCGCCGGTTTGTATGAAGCGGGCGGCTTTAGCTTTGAGCCCCTGGAAGCATGGTTGCGGCGGATGGTGATGCTGTCAGGGGCATGATGGCTCTCCGGGAGTGGAAACTCCCGCCATGTTGTGCAATCAATGCTGAGACTTTCATCAATGCCTAAAAAGCGCGGAGGACCATGACCCATGGCGAGCATCACCATTCGTAATTTCGATGACGGGCTGAAATCGCGCCTGCGCATTCAGGCGGCAATCCATGGCCGGTCCATGGAGGATGAGGCGCGGGATATTCTGCGCTCTGTTCTCAGCCGCACCCCACAGCCTGCGCCCAATCTGGCGGAGACCATTCACGGGCGGTTCGCGGCCGTGGGCGGCGTTGATTTGCCCGTGGTCCCGCGTGAGGCGCTGCGCGAGCCGCCAGCCTTCGACTGATGATCCTGCTCGATACCAATATCGTCTCCGAGTTGATGCGCCCCGCCCCCAGCCCGGCCGTCATGTCCTGGCTGGGGGCGCAGCCAGCTTCCAGCCTGTTTATTTCAGCGGTCACGGAGGCCGAGCTGCGCTATGGCGTCATGCTGCTGCCCGAGGGGCGGCGGCGGGCTGATTTGATGGCAGCCTTGGAGGCGATGTTGGCGGAGGATTTTGCGGCGCGTATCCTGCCGTTCGACAGTGCGGCGGCGGCGGCTTTCGCGGTCATCGCCGCATCTCGCCGGCAGGCGGGCAAGCCCATTTCTCAATTTGATGCGCAGATTGCCGCCATTGCCAAATCACGCGGGGCGGCGCTGGCCACGCGCAACGTGGCGGATTTCGCGGAATGCGGGGTTGAGATCATCAACCCTTGGATAGCGTAGAGAAGACAAACTGAATGCCGATTTTGAGCTGGCTGACCAGAGACGAAGATATCCGCGCCGCCGGGCGCGTGCCTTATCGCCTGCTGGAGGAGGCGGCCGATTTATCGGCCGGTGATCCGGCTTCGGGCAATATGTTGATCCAGGGCGATAATCTCGACGCGCTGAAGGCGCTGCTGCCGTTTTATGCGGGGCAGGTGAAATGCATCTATATTGACCCGCCCTACAATACTGGGTCGGCCTTCGAGCATTACGATGACAACCTTGAGCATTCGCAATGGTTGGCTTTGATGTGGCCAAGGCTTGAGCTTCTGCGTGATTTTTTGGCGGAAGACGGTTCGGTTTGGGTAAATATGGACGACGATGAAGCCCATTACCTGAAGGTTTTAATGGATGAAGTGTTCGGTCGTGGAAAGTTTATCGTGAATGCGCTTTGGCAGAAACGAACATCGCCTGACGGCCGCATCCATATGGGGGATGCGCACGATCATATTTTTGTTTATGGATCGCAGCTTGCGCGAAATAGATTCAGCGATCTTCCGCTCAGTGAGGAGCAGAAAAA
The DNA here is from genome assembly GCA_029077775.1 of Acidocella sp. GTDB lineage: Bacteria > Pseudomonadota > Alphaproteobacteria > Acetobacterales > Acetobacteraceae > Acidocella. Next base: position 5,107 of record JAQNCU010000077.1, read on the forward strand.
AACATATAAAAACCCTGATAATGATCCGCGCGGACCATGGGTTTCGACGGATTTTACAGCCCAAGGATATCGACCCAACCAGATGTATACGATCAATACGCCTGGTGGGGTAAGCTATTCTCCCCCAGAGGGGCGTTGTTGGGGGAATATCGAAGCAAATTTTATGCGCTTGAATGAAGAAGGGCGCATGTGGTTTGGCGTTGATGGAACGGCGAGGCCACGCGTTAAAAATTATCTGTCTGAAGCTGAAGGTGTAAAATCGTGGAGTTGGTGGACCAACAAAGAAGTTGGGCACAATCAAGAAGCGAAAAAAGAAATTCACGCCCTTTTCGGCGCTGTAAATGCTTTTGATACTCCTAAGCCAGAACGTTTGATCCAGCGTATTCTGCAAATTTCAACAAACCCCGGCGACCTCGTGCTCGATTCCTTCCTTGGTTCGGGCACGACTGCCGCCGTCGCCCACAAGATGGGCCGTCGCTATATCGGCATCGAGATGGGCGAGCATGCCGAAACCCATTGCGCGCCGCGTTTGAAAAAAGTGATCGAGGGCGAACAAGGCGGCATTTCCGAAAGCGCCGGCTGGAAAGGCGGCGGCGGATTCCGCTTCTACCGGCTTGGCCCGCCAGTGTTCGATGAGGATGGCCATATCCGTGCCGATATCCGCTTCCCGGTGCTGGCGGCGCATATCTGGTTCAGCGAAACAGGCACACCCTGGCGCAAGACGCGCGCCACGCCGTTTCTCGGTATCCGCGACGGGCGGTCCTTCGCCCTGCTCTATAATGGTATTCTCGGTGACAAGCGCCCGGATGGCGGCAATGTGCTGACCCGGGCCACGCTGGCGCTGATCCGCGCCGCCATCGCCAAGGTTGATCCGGATTTTGCTGGCCCCGTCACCATCTATGGCGAACAATCGCGCCTGACCGCGCCGACGCTGGAGCGCGAAGCGGTGACGTTCAAACAGACGCCTTACGATATCAAGGCAAGGCGCTAAGGCATGGTCATGCAGCTCAAACCATATCAGGCCGACACGCTGACCGTTCTCCGCAATTTTTTGGAGGAAGCCCGGATTGCTGGGCCACAAAACGCCTATGCCAGCGTAACGGGTGTGCCAGACCAGGCGCGGCGCTTGGGGCGGTATCGTACCGATTACACGCCGCTCGATGGCTTGCCGGGCACGCCCTATGTCTGCCTGCGTCTGCCCACTGGCGGCGGTAAGACGATTTTGGCCGCCCACGCCATCGGCGTGGCGCGGGATGCCTGGATTGAGAAGGATTACCCGCTGGTGTTGTGGCTGGTGCCCAGCAACACCATTCGACAGCAAACGGCTGAGGCGCTGCGCAACCCGCGCCACCCCTACCGCCAGGTGCTGGATGAGCAGTTTGAAGGCCGGGTGCGGGTATTCGACATCGCCGATTTCACGATGATCCGGCCGCAGGATATCCGCGATAATGCGTGTATCGTCGTCGGCACCATCCAGACTTTGCGCGTCGGCAACACGGAAGGCCGTAAGGTCTATGCCCATAATGAGAATATGGAGCCGCATTTCAGCGCGGTCCCGCCAAACATGGCGGGGCTGGAGCAGATCAACGGTTCCACCGGGACAACCGGAAACCCACGTTTTTCCTTTGCCAATCTGCTGCATATCCACCGGCCGCTGATGATCGTGGATGAGGCGCATAATGCGGTGACGGGGCTGACGCGGGAGATGCAGGCGAGGGTCAACCCGTGCGCCATCATCGAGTTTACCGCCACGCCGCGTTTCAACTCGAACATTCTGCACAGCGTCACGGCGCAGGAATTGAAGGCGGCGGAGATGATCAAGCTGCCGATCATCCTGGCCGAACATGATAGCTGGCAAACGGCGGTGAACGGCGCGATTGCCAGCCGGGCCGCGCTGGCTGCGGAGGCAAAGGGAGAGGCGGAATATATCCGCCCCATCGTGCTGTTCCAGGCGCAACCGAAGAACCAGGAAGTCACCGCCGAGGTGCTGAAAAAGCACCTGGTGGAGGTGGAACAGATACCGGAAGCGCAGATTGCCATCGTCACCGGAGACCAGCGGGAGCTGGATGGCATCGATTTGTTCGACCCCAAATGCCCGGTTGAATATGTCATCACGGTTGAGGCGCTGAAGGAAGGCTGGGATTGCTCCTTCGCCTATGTGTTCTGTTCCGTCTCGCGCATCCAGAGCGCCACCGATGTTGAGCAGTTGCTGGGCCGCGTGTTGCGGATGCCCTATGCGCAGCGCCGCCAGGCCGATGCCCTGAACCGGGCCTATGCTCATGTGTCCGAGGCGTCGTTCGGCGCGGCGGCTTCGGCGCTGGCTGATAAGCTGGTGGCCATGGGCTTCGATGAGCAGGAGGCCAAGGACGCCATCGAACCGGCCCAGGCAGACCTGGACGAGACCGGATTGTTCGGCCCGCGTGAGCGGCCCATGCCGGTCTTTCGCCATACCGTTACGGCCTCGCCCGATGTGGCCATAGCTCTTGCCGCTGTTGGCCAGACCGAGGGCGTTTCGGTCGTGGCGGGCGACGGTGACGTGGTTGAAGTGGCGGTGATAGGGCGCATTGCCCCTGAAATTGAGGCCGCTATTGCCGCCGCCATTCCAGCACCTGCACGGCGGGGATTTGCCGAGGCGGTACAGAAATATCGCCTGGAAACCAAGGATAAGCTCACCCCGGCCGAGCAAGGCGAGCGTTTTTTTATGCCCAGGCTGATGGCGGCTGTTCAGGGGCATCTGGAGTTCGCCGATATCGACCAGTTCATGGAGTTTCATGATTGGTCACTTACTTCCCATCCGGCGCGGTTGGATGAAGCGGCTTTCGCCATCCGCGAGACGGCCAGGAGCTTTGAAATTGATTTGGATGGCAACCGGATTGTCTATCAGTTCGCGCACGAGGATGAGCAGTTGGCGCTGGACGTGGAGGTTGATGGCTGGTCTCAGCAAAATTTAGTGCTGTGGCTGGACCGGCAGTTGCGTCAGCCGGATATCCATCAATCAGACATGCTGCGATGGTTGACGGATAGTATCGGGCACTTGGTTGGCGTGCGGAAAATCCATATCGCCGCGTTGATGCGCACCAAGTTTATTCTTGCGCGCAAGCTGCGCGAACGCCTCGCCACAGCCCGCCTGGAAGAGCAACAGACGGTTTATCAGCGTTACCTCTTTGCCCCTGAAGCTCAGGTTCAGGTCTCGTTTGAAAACGGATTCCAGTTCCGCGCCGGTATGTATCGGGATGTGAAAAAGCAGCGTGGCGGCCGATGGAAACCGCGCAAGCATTTTCTGGGCGCGGATGGTTTGCCAGCATTTGACGGTGCCGAAGACGGCGAGGAATTTCAGTGCGCCCAGGCCATCGACAGCTTGCCCGAGGTCAAATTCTGGTTGCGGAATGTAGCAAAGCACCCGCAATCTTTCTGGCTGCCAAAGGCCACCGGCAAGTTTTACCCGGACTTTTTGGCGCAGATAAGCGATGGCCGCTTGATGATCGTTGAGTACAAGGGGGCACTTTTGGCAGGCGCGGGCGTGGATGACACGAACGAGAAACGCGCCGTAGGCAGGCTTTGGGAAGAGAAAAGTGTCGGCAAAGGCTTGTTTGTCATGGTCGAAAAGCAGCTTGGCGACCGCGATATGCGCGGGCAACTGCAAGATAAGATTGGCGGGTAGCGATTTAGGGCATGTCAGAACTTATCTTGAAGTGATGACGGCCGCGGATTCTGATCATCACCATATATTGGTATGACATAATTGTTGACACGCTATATGTTGGTATGTTCCATTAATGTTCCTGGCGTCGGCTTTGGCGCAATTTTGCATGAAGGAACCAATTTTATGGCAAAAGATCGATTGTTTATCGAACAACGGCCGCAAGGTGACTATGCGGTCCGGAAGCCTAATTCGGAGCGGGCGAGTGCGGTAATGCCCACACAGGCCGAGGCGATTAATCGCGCGCAGCGGCTCAATTCAAATGCGCAAATTCTGGTTGAGCGTGTCCGCCATACGAGCCACGGCAATCCCGACAAGTGGCGCAAGCCGTAACGAAAGGTCTTTCACAATGCTCAAGATAACCGGTTTAGACAATATCCAGCGCAAGCTTGATGATTTTGCACGCCGCGCAGATGGTCTTTCGGGAACCAAGAACGTGCCAATCCCGGAACTTTTAACCCCCGATTTCCTTCGTCAGTGCAGCCGCTTTCACTCGGCGAATGAAATGTTTGAAGCAAGCGGTTTTAAGATTGATTCTGCGGAAGATTTTGCGTCCATACCGGACGCCGAATGGGACCTATTTATCCGCACAAATACATCGTTCGTTTCTTGGAAAGACATGCTCGGCAAGGCCGCGAGAGAATGGGCTGTGCGACAGTTGGGTTTCTAAATAGCAGGATATCATAAGCACTTCTGCATAGACTTCTATATATGATAATGTCCTTTACCGTAATTCAAAACTTTCGGAAAACTGTTCCGATCAAACGGCTACTGCGGCCAAAGCCCGATAGAGGGTAGCTCGATGCACGCCGAATAGGCGGGCGACCTCAGTAACCGGTGTGCCCTCCTGCTCAGTGAGCTGCCGGGCATGGGCGATCTGCTCGGCTGAGAGGGAAGGGCGAGGTCCGAACCGTACCCCGCGCGCCTTGGCCGCGATCCGTCCGCTGCTGGTACGCTCCACGATCAGGGACCGCTCGAAATCGGCGATGCCGGCGAACACGGTCAGCACCATGCGCCCGGCTGGGGTAGTGGTGTCGGCCCACGGCTCGGCCACAGAGCGCAGGCCGGCCCCGGCTTCCTTGATGCGCTCGGCGATTTCCAGCAGGTCGCGGGTGGAGCGGGCCAGGCGATCCAGGCGCGTGACCGTCACCACGTCGCCGGCGCGCAGATGATCGAGCAACCGCCCTAGCTCGGGCCGGTCACGCTTCGCGCCGCTGACCTTTTCCTCGAAAATCCGTGTGCAACCGGCTTCGCGCAGCGTGGCCCGTTGCTGGGAGAGGTTCTGGCCCTGGGTGGACACACGGGCGTAGCCGATCAATGGGCCAGCGGGGAGTTTCTTGGGCATGGTCTTACCTGTCGCAAATCATATCGCATGTATTCTGCTACTCGCAACAAAGATATGCGACAAGAGAAACCTAGACGGGCCGTGGATTTGCCGGACAGAGGGAAAGTGTCGCATAATTTACAAGTTATGCGACAGCCAGTGACCGGGAGGGGGAAGGGTGCCAGTCTGCTTCTTGGTAGAAAATATCGAAAGC
>JAQNCU010000476.1 GCA_029077775.1 Acidocella sp.
TTCACTTCCTCGCGTCTGACGCATCGAGCTTGATGACCGGGTCGATCGTGCTGGCGGATGGCGGGTATTGCGTTTGGTGAGATAAGACAAGATCTGCTTTTTTGTAAAAAAGCAGCAAAAAACGTCTATTCATTGAGTGCAAACCGCCTCCACCAGTACCCACCAGTTCACAAAAGTTTTTTTGCTTCTTTTTTTCAAAAAAAGAAGCGCTTTCTCCCTTCGTCCGACCAAACATTGAGTCGCCCCATCCGCCAGCCTATATAAATGGTGCAGTGCAACAAGGACTGATCCATGAATTTCTCCCAGCCGATCATCGAACCGTTCGACTACATCGTTTTCGGCGGCACCGGCGACCTTGCAAAACGCAAACTTCTCCCCGCCCTGTACCATCGCGATCTCGACGGCCAGTTGCCTGAAACCTCCCGCATCATTGGCTCCGCCCGTGCAGAAATGACGCGCAAAGCCTTCCAAACCCTGGTCCAGAAAAGCCTCGAAGAATTCGTCGAAGCGGACGCCCTCGACAAAGCCGTGCTCAAGCGCTTTCTCGACCGGCTCTATTTCATCTCATGCGATGCGACGGCCGCCCGTGGCTGGCCCGAGCTTGCCAAGCTGATCAACCACGAATCGCGCGACATTCGGGTGTTCTACCTCGCCACCTCGCCCGAGCTTTATGGCTCGATCGCCGACAACATCCACGCCCATAAACTGCAAACCCCCGAAACCCGCATCGTGCTGGAAAAGCCGATCGGCCACGACCTCGCCTCCGCCCGCGCCATCAACGACCGGGTCGGCGCCGTGTTCGAAGAGCGCAATATTTTCCGGATCGACCATTACCTCGGCAAGGAAACCGTGCAGAACCTGCTGGTGCTGCGCTTCGCCAATTCGCTGTTCGAGCCGGTCTGGAACCATAACGGCATCGACCACGTGCAGATCACCGTATCCGAAACCGTCGGCGTGGAAGAGCGCGGCGGCTATTACGATCACACCGGCGCCATGCGCGACATGATCCAGAACCATCTGATGCAGCTTTTATGTCTGGTCGCGATCGAGCCTCCCTCAACCCTCGACCGTGAAGCGGTGCGCGACGAAAAAATCAAAGTTCTAAAATCCCTCGCACCCATCACGCAAACTGAAATCTCGACCAAAACCGTGCGCGGCCAGTACCGCGCGGGCGCCATCAACGGCGGCCCGGTCAAAGCCTATGCCGATGAAAAAGACATCGTCCCCGGCTCAACCACCGAAACCTTCGCCGCGCTGAAGGTCGAAGTGAAAAACTGGCGCTGGGCCGGCGTGCCGTTCTACCTGCGCAGCGGCAAGCGCCTGCCGGAAAAAGTCTCCGAAATCGTCATCCAGTTCAAACCCGTCCCCTACTGGATCTTCCCCACCGGGTCCGATCGCGCCCAACCCAACCGCCTGGTCATCCGGGTGCAGCCAAACGAACACATCCGCCTGCACCTCTGGACCAAGGAACCTGGCCCCGGAGGGCTCCGCTTGCGCAACGCCCCGCTCAATCTCAGCTTTGCCGAAACCTTCAAGGGCCACCTGCCCGATGCTTACGAGCGCCTACTGATGGACGTCGTGCGCGGCAACGCCACCCTGTTCATGCGGCGCGACGAGGTCGAAGCCGCCTGGGAATGGACCGAAAACATCCTCGATGCCTGGAAACAATCCGGCGAACGGCCCAAGCTCTACACTGCCGGCACCTGGGGTCCGTCCGAGGCCATTGCCATGATCGTGCGCGACAACCGCACCTGGTTCGACGAACAAGCCGGCGACTATCCCGGCGACTGACACTCTGTTGGAAAGCGAGGCTGAGCCATGCTGAACGATCAAATCCTGCGCGTGACCGAGCGGATTCGCAACCGCAGCCACACGGCCCGCAGCACCTATCTCGCGCGGATCGATGCGGCGGCGCGGCGCGGTGTTCACCGCAGCGCCGTCGGCTGCGCCAATCTCGCCCACGCCGTCGCTGGCTGCTCACCCGCCGATCAAGCCGATCTCAAGCGCGATGAAAAACCCAACATCGGCATCGTCACCTCCTTCAACGACATGCTCTCGGCGCATCAGCCGTTCGAACACTACCCC
>JAQNCU010000477.1 GCA_029077775.1 Acidocella sp.
CATTCTCGAAGCGAGATCATCAGGCAACGCCCGCCCAAAGGTCAATCAAAACCTTCAACCCGAAACACCTCAATCAGGCAATCTGCACGCCGCGGCACTTACCGGATGGATACTTTGGTGCTGACCCGCATAGAATAATCACTCATAACCCTGGTCTATTCTGGGTAATTCAGCACGCTTGCGGCAACTGAATCCGCCACTTGCTCTTTACCTATCAAACCGAGCACATCAGCCCCACGTGGTGCGCCGCGCCCGCCAACCACCACGGCCAGTACAGCGTCCGTGTCCCATATACGGCGGATCACATCGAATACCATGGTGTTGTCGCGCACAATGGTAAATTTCAACCCCGAGGCATCGCCGAGCGTCAGGCCTGTGTCGGTCTGCGCCAGGCCACGGCGCATGCCGGGGTTCAGGCGCATCACGCCAGCAATAAGGCCATTCTCGGTCACCACCACATGCTGGACGGTTTCATCATCGGCTAGATTTTGTAAAAACGCATCAAGGCTTATCTCGGCGGGCAGAACGGTAACCGCGGTGTTCATCACCTCGGCAGCGCGTTTCACCATAAACATGTTCGCATGCAGCGCTTTGGGAATCGGGTGGCCACGGCGCACTAGTTTCAGCGTGTACATGGTCTCGGGCGAGAGCATCTGGCGGATTTGCACGCTCACCGCCACGGCCACGATCATGGGCATCACGATGTTATAATCGCGGGTCATCTCAAAAATCATCGTCACCGCTGTCATCACAGCCCCGGTGCCGCCGCCGACCATCGCGGCCATTCCCACCATCGCGAATACCGGCACGCTCACCGGCAACGGCAAATGCACCGCCTGCAACAGCGCCGCGAAGGCGCCGCCAATGGTCGCCCCCATGAACAACGAAGGCGAAAAAATGCCACCTGACGCGCCAGATCCAAGGCTCGTGGTGGTGGCCGCCAGCTTGGCAATGAACAGCAGCGCCAGAACAGGCCACAGGCTCAGTTGCCCGTTCAGAATTTGCTCTATGCCGGCGTAGCCAACGCCTTCGACATAATAATGCCCAAGCCTGATCTGCATCGCATAGATCAGCACGCCCACCAGCACCATCCCGGCAATGTGCCGGGTGTACCGGCCGGGGATGATCTCGAACCAATCCTCTACCCAGTGCAGCCCGCGCACAAACAATGCAGAAGCGGCACCCGTCAGCGCGCCGAGCACCACAAATAATAATAGCGAGGCCGCAGCCTGCGGGTCAGCATTGGTGGAGCCCAGCGGCGGCACCACAAAGGCCGCCGCAGACCCAAAAAAATACCGGCCGACAAAGGTGGCGGCACCGGTCGCCAGCGCCACGGGCAAGAAACTCGTCACACTGACTTCGGGGAGCATCAACTCAATGGCGAACATCATCCCGCCAATCGGCGTGTTGAACGTCGCGGCAATGCCCGCCCCGGCGCCCGCAGCCACCAGAATAATTCGGCTTGCGGCTGGCATTTTGATCATCTGTCCAAGCGTGGAGCCCAATGCCGAGCCGATTTGGATAATCGGTCCCTCCCGCCCCACGGCGGCACCCGAACCGATTGAAAGCGCCGAGGCGAGTGACTTCACCACGGCCACCACCGGCCGGATTTTACCGCCTTTATAATAGATCGCATCCATAACTTCCGGCACACCATGGCCTTTGGCCTCGGGCGCGAAATTTGAGACCAGAAACGTCACCCCCAGCCCGCCAATGACCGGCACCAATATCACCCACACCCCCCAATGCCCGGCAGGCGTGAATTGCGCGGCGTTATAAGCAAACGAGACCGACCCAAGGAAAAATATATTATGGATCAGCCCGATCAACCCACGGAAGACCACCGCGCCAAAGCCCGTGATTACGCCTACAAAAAGTGCCAAACCCGACAAATAACCTAAACGCAGGGGACGACCCTGCAAGGGTTCCGCAGGCGCTCCTGATATGGGGTCAGACGGCGTTGTGAATTGATCCATGGCAAGGCGGCTCATCCTGGTTGCTCGTTTCTGTTGTGCGGCACATTTGTCGCGTGGTGTCGCCTCAATGTACCATTCGGCGCGGCTCAGTCTCCGTTTTGTCGT
>JAQNCU010000478.1 GCA_029077775.1 Acidocella sp.
CCGGTAAAATCCGCGGCCACCGCGTCCCGGGTCAACCCAGGCTCCGGGCCCGTGATCATCCGCTGCTCACCCAGCAGATAATTCATCAATGTCGATTTCCCCGCATTGGGGCGACCGACAATGGCAAAATGCAGCGGCAAAATCTCCGCCGCATCCTCACCCTCGGCAGGTCGTGGCAACAGATCCGCGATATCGCGCATCAGATCATACACACCCTCATTATGCTCGGCTGAAACGCCAACAGGCTCACCGAGCCCCAGATCATAGGCTTCCATGGTGGCCGCCGCCCCGCCACGGCCCTCAGCCTTATTGGCGACAACCAGGATTTTTTTACCCGTCCGGCGCAGCCATGTGGCGAAGTGCCGGTCCTCGGGCAATAACCCGCTGCGTGCATCGAACACGAACAGCACGAGATCAGCCTCCTCCACGGCCCGCCCGGTCGAGGCACGCATCCGCCCAGGAATGCTCTCGGGTGCTGCTTCCTCCAACCCGGCGGTGTCAACCAGCAAAACTTTGGTCCCGGCGAGTACGGCTTCCGCCTCCTTACGGTCCCGCGTCACACCCGGCGTATCGGCAACAAGCGCCAGCCGCGCCCCCACCAGGCGGTTGAACAAGGTTGATTTCCCCACATTCGGGCGGCCGGTTATAACAACCCGGGGGATCATTTCAGGAATACGCGGTCAGAACCGCATCGCGGGTCAATTGTAGCAGCAACCCACCGGCGATGATCGGCGTGATATCCGCCCGGCCCGCGAGTTTGCCCATCGAGATCACCGTGCCCGCGACCGGATCGACCAGCGCCACGGCGTGATAGTCGCTCACCAGCACCAACCTGCCATTCACCATCACCGGCCCCGCCCACAGGATCGGCTCTTCCTTTTTCTTTGGCTCATTAAAGCCGGGCATCTGGAGCGACCAGCTCACCAGCCCATCATCGGCGTGGATCGCAAACAGAGTCTGTGTTGCATCGATAAAATACGCAAAATCCCCCACCAGGCAAAACGCCTGCGTGCTTGCCGCCGCGTGGCTCCAGACTTTGGCACCGGAATGCAAATCAATCGCCAACGCGGTATTGCCCAGCCCAACCGCGTAGACCACCCCGTTGGCGATGACCGGCGCCGCCACGATGTCGGAAAAATCGAGCGAACTTGCCTGCCCAAACGAGGATGCCAGGCTCTGTTCCCATAATGGCGTGCCGGAATTGACATCCAAAGCCGCCAATGTCCCGGAGGAAAAACCAGCCACCATAATTCCATCGGCAAAGGCAGGCGGGCCCGCAACCGCCACGGTGGCCGCTGGCGGGTCGCCCACCTGGCCGACAAACCGCCACCCCGCCGTGCCGGATTGCGCGTCAAACGTCAGCAACAAATCATTCTGCACCACCACGGCGACGAGCCCGCCGGATATGGCGGGCGCGGTACGGGCGGGCAGCGCGAGCGGCTGCCGCCAGATTATCTTGCCATCGGTGGCATCCAGTGCGAGCAATTCAGCATATCCCGTGCTGGCATAGATCCGGCCAGAATCAAAAGCGATGCCGCCACCGATATTCTGCTCGCTGGCATGTTTGGGGCGGGTGCTCGTCCGCCATACCTGCACGCCGTCGGTCACGCCCATCGCATGAACATCGCCATTTGCATCCATTGTGAACACATAAGGCCCCGCGGCCACCGGGCTCGCCCAAAGCGGGCGGGCATATCCCCCTGCCGCGCCGATACGCGCGTGCCATCGCGAGGTCATGCCGGTTGGGCCTGCCACATTGCCTGGCGCATGGGCGGCATTGCCCATCGCCACAGGCCAGCCACTTAGAGTCATGGCGGCTGGCACCGTCACCGCCGGGGCATCCACGGCCACATTCAGCGCGTCACTTTCGGGCAGCACCGGAATCTGGGTGCCAACAATTTTGGCTTTGGGCGTACTGCAGGATGCCAGTAGCCCGAGTAGCAAGGTAGAGGCCGTACGACGTCGCATCATGTTCTTTGTCATCCGTTCAACTTTGCGAGCAAGCCTTCGGCGCGGTTACGCACGCCGTCCGGGGAGCCGGGGTCGGCCGCGATCTGCGCGAGCAGCGCCTTTGCCAGA